>NZ_AUAR01000010.1 GCF_000428825.1 Desulfomicrobium escambiense DSM 10707
CGGAGTTCGAGCTTGCCGACGCGGGTGATCAGGGTGCGGCCATAATAGCCACTGCGATAGCCCAGACGGCCCTCTGTGCGCTCACCCTTGGATGCTCCAAGGGCTGCGTCCATCTCGGCCTCCAACGTTTGCTGGACAACCGCACGCACGAGTTCCTTCAAAACATCCTGTTCGCCTTCAAGAAGCCCTTTCAGTTCAGACGACGATAGAATAGAATTCTTCCTGACCATGGCAGACTCCTCCCGGAGTTGTGGATTGGTGGTACAACCCACACATGCCATGGTCTTTCTTTTTGCTGAAGATCCCGCACACTACCGGCTTTCTGGCGCACCGCGGTTACATGGACCTGCGGCTGGTCGTCCTGTGCGCGTATCTCGGCAGCATGGCGGGCGATCAGCTGTTTTTCTTTCTCGGCCGCCGGCACGGGCAGCAGTGGCTTGTTCGCCACGAGGGGTGGCGGGCCGGGATCGAGCGCGTCGACCGGCTCATGTCGCGGTACGGATGGGTTGTGCTGCTGGGCTTCCGCTTTGCCTATGGCCTGCGCTCGGTGACCCCGTTCGCCCTGGGCCTGAGCGGGCTGCCGGCCATGAAATTCGCGGTCTTCAATCTTGTCGGGGCCCTGATCTGGGCGGTGGTCGTGGGAGGTGCGGGGTACCTGTTCGGTTCCACGCTGGAACTTTTCATGGACCGGCTGGCCCGCTACGAGCATCTCATGGCCGCCGGAATCCTGGCGGCGGGCGTTGTCATCTGGGCCGGTCGCCGCTGGCTGAACCGGCGGAGAAAGGCCTGAAGCCTGCCGCCGGCTCTCGGTTCCGCCGGCGCCATGATCAGGCCTGACGGCCCTTGGCGATATTCACGATGCGCTGAATCTGCCGGCACAGGCCCATGAGCTGGTTGTATTCGTTCAGCCGCGGGTTGACCCGGTTCAGGATGCGCTTGATGGACAGCATGAAGTAGTCGGGGTTCTCGGGCTTGAGGTAGTCGATGTCGATGAGGGTTTCGCGCAGTTCGGAGAAGAGGATCTCGCGCTCCTCGTGGTTGATGTAGCGGTCCTTGGGTTGGCCCGCGATCTTGAAGGGTTTGGTCAGCGACTTCTTGAAGCACTCGTAGAGCACGACCATGACGGCCTGGCTCAGGTTCAGGGACGTCAGGCTGTCGGTGGTGGGGATGGTCAGGAGGTGGTTGCACAGCTCCGTCTCGTCGTTGGTCAGGCCCTTGTCCTCGGGGCCGAAGACGATGGCCACGGAGCCGCCGGTGTTGCGCTGCTCGATGATCTGCGGCGCGGCCTCCTCGGGCGTCTGGATGGACTTGCGCCAGCCGCCCGTGCGGGCCGTGGTCCCGTAGGAGAAGGAGTAGGGCGCCAGGGCCTCGGCCAGGGTGGCGTGGATGCGCACGTTGTCCAGCAGGTGCCGGGCGTGGTGCGTGGCCAGGGGCAGGGCCTTGTCGATGTTCCAGTTCCACGGGTCCACGAGCACGATCTGGCCGCAGCCCATGTTCTTGCAGGCCCTGGCCACGGACCCGATGTTCTCGGGGTACTTGGGCCGGAAGAGGATGACGTCGATGTTCTCGAGCACGGCCGTCCCCTAGACGTTGAACAGGAAGTGGACCACGTCGCCGTCCTTCAGGACGTACTCCTTGCCTTCCACCCGCAGCACCCCGGCGGCGCGGCATTTGGCCTCGGTGCCGTGCTTGACGTAGTCGTCGAAGGCGATGACCTCGGCCCGGATGAAGCCGCGCTCGAAGTCCGTGTGGATGACACCCGCGCCCTGGGGGGCCTTGGTGCCCTGGCGGATGGTCCAGGCGCGCACTTCCTTGGGGCCGGCCGTGAAGTAGGAGCACAGGCCGAGCATCTCGTAGCCCGTGCGGATGACGAGATCGAGGCCCGACTCGGTCACGCCGTAGGACGCCAGGAACTCCTGGGCCTCCTCGGGCGAGAGGCCAACCAGCTCCTCCTCGATGCGGGCCGAGATCTTCACGGCGCGGGAGCCGCGGGCTTCGGCCAGGGCGCGCACCTGGCGCACGTAGTCGTTGTCCTCGGCCAGCCCTTCCTCGTCCACGTTCATGCCGTAGATGACGGGCTTGAAGGTGATGAGCAGGAGATCCTTGCGCAGTTCCTGGCCCAGGTCGCTCTTCAGCTCTTCGAGTTCGCAGGCCGGCCTGCCCGCGTTCAGATGCGTGATGAGCTTCTGCAGCAGTTCCAGCTGCACGCCCAGCTTCTTGTCGCCCTTGAGCTGCTTGGACAGGCGGTCGGCCTTGCGCTCGGCAGCCTGCAGGTCGGCCAGGATGAGCTCGGTGTCGATGATGTCGATGTCGCGGATGGGGTCGACCGAGCCGCTGACGTGGATGACGTCGTCGTTCTCGAAGCAGCGCACCACGTGCAGGATGGCGTCGCACTCGCGGATGTTGGCCAGGAACTGGTTACCCAGGCCCTCGCCCTGGCTCGCGCCCTTGACCAGCCCGGCGATGTCGATGAAGTCCACCGTGGCCTGGATGACCTTCTGGGAGGCGGCCAGTTCCTGCAGCTTGGCCAGGCGCGGGTCGGGCACCGGGACCACGGCCTTGTTGGGCTCGATGGTGCAGAAGGGGTAGTTGGCGCTCTCGGCGTTCTGTGCCTTGGTCAGCGCGTTGAAGAGGGTGGACTTGCCCACGTTGGGCAGACCCACGATGCCGATGCTCAGTCCCATGATATCTCCTTCATTCCCTTGCCCGTCGGCAGTCATTCAGCGTGGTCCCGGCATGCGCCGGGAGGCGCGTCGCCCTGCGAGGCGGACCCGGATGGCGGCCTGTGTCTGGATGGAGGGAATGGTTTCGTGCGAATTGCCTCTCGCCCGTCCCCGGGCGTGAGGTGGCGAAGCCATAATATGATCGTTCCGACGACGCAAGGCGAGATATGGCGTGGGAAATGGTACGGCACCGTCCCGCCGGCATTCGCGGAGCATCCGTGGCATGGCGCGAAAGTGCAAAGAATGCTGGCCGATTTTGAGGCAAAGTGTGAAAAATCGTTACCACTTCCACGAGATCGCCGCCTTGGACCGCGCGGAAGAGAATTTGAGCTTTCCTCCGAACGGGTATAAGCGGCCCCTATCACAACTTGCGAGGGGGATTTTCATGAACGAATGCCGCATCAACCCGTGCTGCCAGGACCTGAGTTCCTTCAAGGTCATGGATGTGCTGGAGCGGGCCTGCGCCCTGGAGAGCCAGGGACGGGACATCGTGCACCTGCAGATCGGCGAGCCGGACTTCGACACGCCCGAGTGCGTCAAGGACGCCGCCTGCAAGGCCATCCGCGACGGCCGCTGCCAGTACACCCATTCCCTGGGCATCATCGAGCTGCGCGAGGCCGTCTGCGCCCACTACCACGCCAAGTACGGCGTGGACGTCCATCCCGACCAGGTCCTTGTGACCTCGGGCACGTCGCCGTCCATGCTGCTGGTCTTTTCGCTCCTCTGCCGGCCCGGCGAACGGGTCCTGCTGTCGGATCCGAGCTATGCCTGCTACCCCAATTTCATTCGCTTCACCGGCGCCGTGCCGGACTTCGTGCCCGTGCGCGAGGCCGACGGCTTCCAGTTCCGCGTCGATCAGGTCAAGGCCCGCATGGGTGAGGACGTGCGCGGCATCCTGGTCAACTCCCCGTCCAACCCCACGGGAACGCTGGTCAGCCCCGAGGTCTATTGCGGACTGGCCGAGCTTGGCGTGCCGCTTTTCTCCGACGAGATCTACCACGGCCTGGTCTACGAGGGGCAGGAGCACACGGCCCTGGAATTCACGGACAACTGCTTCGTCTTCAACGGCTTCTCCAAGCTCTACGCCATGACCGGCTGGCGCCTGGGCTACGTCATCGCCCCCAAGGCGTACATGAAGCGCCTGCAGACCATGCAGCAGAACTTTTTCCTGTGCACCAGCTCCATCGCCCAGTGGGCCGGTGTGGCCGCCCTGACCCAGGCCGACGCGGACGTGGCGCGCATGAAGGCGGTCTACGACCAGCGGCGGCGGTACATGATCGGGCGGCTGCGGGAGCTGGACTTCGGCATCGAGGTCGAGCCGACCGGCGCGTTCTACGTCTTCGCCAACGCGAAGAAGTTCACGAACGACTCCATGCAGTTCACCTTCGACCTGCTGGAGAAAGCCGGCGTGGGCGTGGCCCCCGGCGTGGACTTCGGTCCCGGAGGCGAGGGCTACATCCGCTTTTCCTACGCCAATTCCATTGAGAACATCGAGGAGGGCATGCGCCGTCTCGAAAAATATCTGGGAGGCTTGAAATGAACATGGTCGAAGTGGCCCTGAACCGGCCCTGCTGTTCCGGCTGCCTGGCCTGCGTGGAACTGGCCCCGGAGATTTTCGCCTACGACGAGGCCGCCCACGTGGCCGTGATCCTCAAGAACCCCTGCGAGGAAGACCTGGCCCGCAAGGCCGCGGCCTACTGTCCGGACGACTGCATCGAGGTCATCGAATAGGGATTGACGTAAACAAGCAATCAAAAGGCGCTCCATTTGGGGCGCTTTCTTGTTTTATGGGCAAGTCGCAACCGCTCCCTCCTTGACTGTCGAACCCTCCTTCTTATCAGGAATTGTTCTTTTTTAAATTACACCGGAGGCAGTCATGACCGCCATTTCCAACGATACCCTGGCCAACATTCTGTTCCGCCTGCACTGGGAAGAGCACGGGGTGCGCCATGAAGACAGTTTTTATGCCCAGAACGTGAACCTGTGGCGCGATGTATTTCCTGCGGGGCTGGAGAAGGAAATTCTCGGCCTGGAGGAAGGGCGGTCCCGGCATGTGGACCTGCGGCCTGGAGTTCATGTGCCGGTGCGGGACATGCGCAAGGTCGTGACCGTGCCGCGAAAGGCCTTCAAGGTCGCCCCGGACCTTCCGCCCATTGTCCCGACTCAGGGCCGCTTCTACCCCCAGGGCGTGCTGCGTGGCCTGCCCGGCATCTATCCGCAGAATATCCAGCCGTTTCGGGTCATCAATATCGGCGAGGACACGCTGACCGTCGATCTGAACCATCCCCTGGCCGATGTGCAGGCGCGGCTCGAAATTACGCCGCTGGCCGTCTGGACCAAGCAGGCGGAGTTCGGCGGGCAGTGCCAGGACTGGATCTGCGCCCTGACCGATGGGCCGGGGCTGAAGCGCAGGGCGGACAGGGGCACGGATTTCGGCCTGGACACGCCGCTGGAAAAGCCGTTGGGAGAGGGCGACGCCGACTTCTACGCCACGCCGCGCAAGGTCGCCCATGTGGACAGCCAGGCCCGCGAGAACATCGGCAAAGTCTATGCGCGCCTTTTGCCCGGCAGGAAGCGTATCCTCGACCTCATGGCAGGCTGGCAGTCCCATCTGCCGGACGGCGTCACGGCCACGGGCCTGGGTATGAACGCCGAGGAGATGGGCGAAAACCCGGCCTTGTCGTCCCTCGTGGTGCACGACCTGAACGCCGACCCGGCACTGCCTTTCGCGGACCGCGCTTTCGACGCCGTGATCTGCAGCCTGTCCGTGGAATACCTGACCCGGCCCCTGGAGGTCTTCCGCGAGATCGCGCGGGTGCTGGAACCCGGAGGGCTGTGCGCCGTGGTCTTCTCCCACCGCTGGTTCCCGGATCAGGCCGTACGGATTTGGACCGAACTGCACGAGTTCGAGCGGGTTGGGCTGGTCACGGGATATTTTCGAGAGAGCGGCCTCTTCAAGGATTTGTCCACATTGTCCGAGCGCGGCTGGCCCCGGCCCATGGACGCACGGGACCGCTACTATCCCATGATCCAGCATTCGGACCCGGTGCACGCGGTCTGGGGCGTCGCGGGCTGACGGCCGCATCCCTGCTGCCCGCAAAAGGTGACGGTCGCTCCTGTGCGGGGCGGCCGTCGTGTCGAGGGTTGGATTATTCCATGTCCGAGAGACGTTTCTGGATGGCGTCCAGTTGGGCCTGCAGTGCCTCGGCCTGGTTTTTCAGAGCCTGTTTCTCCATGGTCGGGTCAAGCCCGGCGCGGGGGGCGAAGCGGCCCTGGTAGCCGGCCCCAAAGAAACGGTTCCTGCAGCCCCGGCCGCCGCCGAAACCCATCCCGCGGCCGTACCCGTAGCCGGCATTGCCCGGCATTGCCGCGCCGGAGCAGTATCCGGCTCCCCTGCCTGTCATGGCGCCCATTCCCATGGGCCCCGTTCCATCACCAGCTGGCATGACGATCCTCCTTCCCGCGGTCGCGCGGGAGCGGTTGTGTGGAAAAAATGTCATCCTTCCTTGGAGTCGGGGCGCATGTGCCTGTTCACGGCCTCGTGCAGCGATGTCACGGCCAGGAAGGCGCAATGGTGGTGGTCCTCCGGAATCTGCCCGGCCCGGGCCAAAACCTCTTCGCCGGTGATGTCGAGGATCTCCTCGGCTGTTTTGCCCATGGCCATCTCGGCGGCTATGGACCCACAGACCACGCTCGGCCCGCAACCGTCCGTCTCGAAGGACGCGGCGCCGACCCGCTCGCCGTCGAACTTGAGGAAGATGGCCATTGAGTCGCCGCAGGGCCCCCGAAGTTCCGCCGCGCCGTCGGCGTTCGCAAGGGCGCCTCGGTTGGGCGGATCGATCCAGCGCTGAAAGGCCTCCTCGCCCCATGCCTCCCTGGTGTCCTCGTTGATGGTCTCCTGCAGGACCGCGACGATGCGGTCGAAATCATCACCCATGTGCGAAGCTCCTCGTGTTCTTATGTGAAAATGTCGGGACGATAGCCCTTGGGCAGGTGCGCCGTGCCCAGCACGCAGGGAATCCCCGCTGCGCGGGCCGCGTCCCCGGCCAACCGGGCAGCGTCCGGGCACAGCCCGTCGCCTTCGACCCAGCCGTCTTTGTCCTTGTGGGCGAACATGCACGTGCAGAAATGGATCTGTGCGGCCCCCTTGCTCTTCAGAATCCTGGCCATGTCCGCCACGCCGTCCCCAGGGCCGCGGCAGGTGAAAACCCCCACCAATTCGTGCCCATCCCCGTCCTGAAAGCCTTCGCGGCCCTGGTCCAGGGCCTTGAGGCACGAGGTCAGGGGGCATCGTGTTTCGTTTTTTTCGCAGCGGATGATGCCGATCTGTTTCATGTTTTCTCCGTGGAAAGATGTGCTGTGCCCGGCCAGTTTCAGATGGCGGCCATGCTTGGAAGGGCTGAAGCAACAGCAATGCCATTGCCGAAATATGGGCGGTTATCTTTCAACTAGCCAACATAAAAGATAAATTATTTCCGGAAGCGCTACGGCATCGGGGTAGGGACGCATTTCCGCAACTCTCGGGACCGGCAGGGTTGCGGCACTGCAGTACTCAACCTGTCCATGCAAAAATAAGGGTCACATTCAAAATTTGATGGGTGACCCCTGAGTTACGTGGTCCCTGATTTACGCGAATGGGCCGTATCGTATGGGCAGATCTGCGTGTCTGCTCATTTTCCATACTGCCACCCGTGCGATTTGTAGTGGCGAAATTTTTTTCGCCCCGTCCTAATAATGGTAACGAAGCTGGGCGATGAGCAGGCCCTCGTCCGTGGCCTTGTAGACAAAGCGGTGTTCGTCGTTGATCCTCCGGGACCAGTACCCTTTGAGAGCGTGTTTGAGGGGCTCGGGCTTGCCGATGCCGGTGAACGGCTGGCGGGAGGCTTCGCGGATGAGTTGATTGATCCGGGCCAGGGTCTTTGTGTCTGTCTTCTGCCAGTAAAGGTAATCCTCCCAGGCGGTTTCGGAGAAGACGAGTTTCATTCCGCCAAAGCTCTTTCCAGGCCCTGGCCGGATTCGAGTTCGGAGATGGCCTTGAGCAAGCGCATCGCGTTCTTTGGGCTGCGCAGGAGATAGGCCGTTTCTTCCAGGGCCGCATAATCCTCCAGGGACATCATGACAACCGACTGGTCGTTGCCCCGGGTGATGATGATCGGTGCGTGGTCCTCGCAGACTTGGCTCATGGTCTGGGCCAGATTGGCGCGGGCATTGGTATAGGTGATGGCGTTCATTGGTTGTCTCCGTATGTACAATATTCTGTACATAATTCGTGCGGAGATGACAAGGGTCGGGGCGAAAGATTTTTCGCCCCGACAACTGTGGGCGTTTTGACTGCGTGACATCCAGCGTAAGTCTGGGGGGGGGCGTGGTCAGAGCGTAGCAGTGCGGGATGCGAGCAGTGCCTTGGCGCAGCCGCTGGCCATGATCGTGGCGCAGCCTGCCAGTTGCAGGACGGAGAGGTTTTCTCCGAAGATGGTCCAGCCGAAGAAGACCACGGCCAGGGGTTCGAAATAGGCCAGGGTGCCGAAGGTGGCGGCGGGCAGGCGGCTCAGGGCCGCGACGGCGAAGGTGATGGCCAGGAAGCCGGGGATCAGGCCCGTGGCCAGGAGCCAGAGGCCGTTCACGGCGGTGATTTCGGGCCGGGAGTGCAGGAAGAAGGGCAGCATGACCAGGGCTCCGGTCAGGAGTTGGTAGAAGGCGCGGGTCATGACCGGAACGTGGGGCCGGATACGGCGGTTCATGAGGATGAAGCCCGCGTAGCAGAGCATGGCCAGGGCTGCGAGGCCCAGGCCCGCCGCATGGTTTGAGCCGTCCGCGAAATCGAGCCGGAATTCCATCATGGCCGCGAAACCGAGCATGGCCAGGCCGATGAGAATCCAGCCCGCGAGATTCAGCCGCTCCTCCATGAAGCAGTGCGCGAAGATCGAGGCCGCCACCGGGGCCAGATAGACGAGCATGATGGCGTTGGCCATGGAGGTCAGGTTCATGGCCTGCACGTAGAAGATGATGAACCCGGCCAGGAGCGCGCCGTTGACGATCACGGGCCAGGTCGGCCAGCGCCTGAGCGTCCCGGCCTGACGGGTGGCCAGGAGAAAAACGGCCAGGAACCCCGCACCGAGCAGGAGGCGGAAAAAGGTGATGGTCTCGGCGGGCAGGCCGGTGATTCTGGAGAAGACGCCGATGGTGCCCATGAACAGGGCCGAGAGGATGGCCAGGGCGATGCCGGTTGTGTCCAAGGGGAAATTTCTCCGTTGCGCAAAAGGAAAGGACCGGAACGCATGCGCGCTCCGGTCCTTTTTCTATTCGAGGATGTTGACCTTGGCCGGTCCCCGTCTGACGGGGCGGTGGTACTGGACGTCGGGTTTGCCGAAGAGCATCGCGTAGCCGATGGCGTGATCGGCCGGGATGCGCAGGGTTTCGCGCAGCTGCGGGCAGATGGCCAGGGCCATCATGAACATGCCGTCCCACAGGGTGCCAAGGCCATGAGAGCTGGCCAGGAGCTCGAAGGTGGTCAGGGCGATGTGCGCGTCCTGCACCGCGCAGGGCACGCCGGGCGGGGTGCTCGTCAGCAGCATGTGCGGCGCGCCCCGGAAGATGGCGTCGCGGCCTTGGGTCCTCCAAGCCTGGACGGCGAAGCCCAGGTACTGTGCGATGAGCCCTTCCGGCAGCTTCCCGGCGTCGGCCAGCGCCCCGAGGCGCTCCAGGGTCTCGCGGCGAAGCTTGTCCATGAAAGCCTTGTCCCGGACCACCGTGAACACGACGCCCTGGGCGTTGACCCCGGTTGGCGCGTGGCAGGTGGTGTTGACGAGTTCGTCGATGAGGGCCGCGGGGACGTTTTCGTCCCTGTAGCGCCGCACGGACCGCCGCCATTTGATCAGGTCGATCATCTGCGCCGGGGACGGCAGGTCTTTCGCCGGTTCGCTCTCTTCGGGCGTCAGGCCTAGGATGGACACGGCCCCCGTCGGGCAGACCGTGTAGCAGTGCAGGCAGCGGTAGCAGCGGCCCTCGTCGGTCATTGCGGGGAAATCGTCCATGGCGATGATGCCGGCGGGACAGTCCGCCGCGCACTCGCCGCACTGGATGCATTTTTCCCGGTCGATGCTGAAATCGATCATCTGAACCTCCCTCATTCGCTCACGGCTTCCAGGGCGGGGAACGTCGCCAGGTGCGGCTTTATGGCCGCACCCAGCCAGGCGATTGTCTGCCCCAGATTCTTCATGTTGCCAAGCCCTTCGGCATCGCCCTCGACCTCGCCCTTGTCGCGGCCGTAGGCCATGTTCCAGTAGACCGAACCGGGGATGAGCATCTGGTTCATGAGGAACATGTGGTTGATGGTGTCGTAGACGTGGGTCGCCCCGCCGCGGCGCACGGCCACCACGGCCGCACCGATCTTGCCCTTGAAGGCGCGGCCGTTGGCCAGGGCCACGAGGCCGGCGCGGTCAAGCAGCGCCTTCATCTCGGCCGAGACGTCGGTGAAATAGGTCGGGGAGCCGAAGATCAGGGCGTCGGCCCGCAGGAGCTTCTCCATGACCGGGTTGAAGACGTCGTTCTTCATGGCGCACTGGCCGTCCTTGTTCTCGAAGCATTTGTAGCAGGCCTGGCAGCCGCGGATCTTCTGCCCGCCGACCTGGACCAGCTCCGTTTCCCAGCCCGCCTGGGCCAGGGGGGCCAGAACCCTGTTCAGAAGAATTTCGGTGTTGCCGCCCTTGCGCGGGCTGCCGTTGACTGCGATCGCGTACATATTTCGTCCTCCATGTTGGGGTTGACTGCGTGTTCCGGACGCAGATAGAGCACATGTCGACGTTTTTGAAAAGTACTGTCTTGAATGTCTGGTACGTACACGGAGTATAGTAATGAGCAAAGACCGGCCTGCGCCCTGCAAAATCAAGGAGATAGGCGGGAAGCGCTACCGCTGCTATTTCGAACTGACCCTGTCCGTCATCGGCGGGAAATGGAAGCCCATCATCCTCTACCATCTCTCCCTGGCCGACGCCGTGCGCTTCGGGGAGCTCCGGCGAGGCATGCCCGACGTGACCGAGCGCATGCTGACGCGCCAGCTGCGCGAACTGGAGGCCGACGGCCTGGTGCACCGCGAGGTCTACCGCGAAGTGCCGCCCCGGGTCGAGTATTCCCTGACGGACATGGGCGCGAGCCTGATCCCGATCCTCAAGCAGATGCAGGCCTGGGGGGTGGCGTACGAGGAGTTTCTTGGCGGGGAGGGGCGTTTCGGGGAGGAGGGGTATGAGCGTCCTCCTCAATCGGATACATCAGTCTGTTCGGCGGTAGGGGGAGATTGATCAGGGGCATGTCAAGATGGGTGCCTGAAGGCCGAGGATGAGTTTTCAGCGGCGCCGGGAGGAGGGGATGAAGGGCCGCACAGGGATGGCCGGCCCGTTAGCGCAGCCGCCTTGGCCTTGATCCGATTCTCATGGTCAAGAAAGAGACCGGATCGTCATTCTCAAACCATGTTGCGGCTCTTGCCGTTCCGAGTATTGCCGGTGGGGTTTGCGACGGGCGCATGCTTTGAATGGCCGAGATGGTCGGTCATTTCGGCGTTAAGGGCTCGCTCGACGAGGGCCTTGGTCAGTTGCTTGAGAAGGCCTTCCTCGTCGATGAGGTCTTCAGGCTTCTTGTAATCCGCCAGGAGGGCGTCGATCAGGTCGACTGGAAGAGGCTTGCGTGCGGTCATGTCGTCTCCTTGTGGGGTCGATTATCGACAACTGACCGTTTACACAAAATATTTTACCCCCCCCCATACGTACCTGAACAAAAAAGCCACCCATTACCAGATGGCTTCATTTCCAATCGTCAAACCGGTCTGACAAAACTCCTCGTCGACGTGAATACCAACCTCCATGCTATACACAATATTTCACTTCATGATACAGTAAGGCAATTTCTTACCTGCATTTGGATATTTTGTACCTATTTCATTTTCACTAAGCACAACGAAGTCAATCAAGTCTATGACTATATCTACTTCTAATTCTGGATATCTTCCCTGCTCTTTTATGTAGCCGTCTTTCTTAATTTTTTCATTTATCATATCAAACACAGAATTATGCGTCGCACTAAGAATCGCAATATTTTTTTCTGTTTCTATATAATAAAATTTTATTACATATTCACTATCAGTCCATGATCTCGTAGAGTGAATATAATTTTTTGTAATTTCAGTAAATTTTTGTAAATACTGATCAGAAATTTTGTTTGTTTTCATATCGTATGACTCCGTTGAGCAAATTGTTATTATCAGTGTTGCTATAATAAAAAACTTCATAATAATTACTCATTAGTTATCACAAAATACTGTATCACCATTCCCATTGATATAGTAGAAATCTCCATCCGATGAAATAACCATATAGAACAAGCACTTATTCTTGGCATATGCGGCGAATTCCATGTCTTGGTTGCTAGGTCTTGCACTTGAAAAAACATGCGTATGAAAATTCCCGATGGCGTTAGCTGGTTTTGGATCGGGGATGACCATCATTGCTTCCCCCTTTTTGAAGGCACTCACCGTGTATTCCCCTGGGGTGTCTTCCAGAATCCAGCCTGAGAATTCCACGCCGTTTTCCCGGGTCAGTTCCATGGCACGGGCAAGGCCCTTCTGAACCGCCTCGCTCCCCTTGACGGCCATGACCGTTCTGCAGATTTCCTCCTCTGACGTTACTATCGCTGGAACCGGCTTCTGCAAACCGGGAAGAATCTCTCCCACAGATCCCATGTGCTGGCTCATTCCTTCCCCTTGCAGGCTGTTCGTCACCTCACGCTCATTGCTGTGCGGCAGCAGCGGCCTCGCTCCCGACCCCACGCCCGGACTCCCGCCTGAGTTGATTTTGACCTTGGCGCCACCCACGTACACCCCCGACGGGTCTATCTTGATGAAGCCCGACCCGGCCTTGATGGTCAGTTCCGAACCGGCCTCGACGACGATCTTGCGGCCCGCCGCCACGTGGGTCTCCCGGCCTGTGGCCGCGAGCCATTTGTCGCCGATCCGGCAATGCCTGCTGCCACGGACCGTCAGGTGGTCGTCCGACAGGAGTTCGACCTTGCGGTCCAGGCGAACCGTCTGCTGGTCTTCGCCTTTCACCAGGGAGTAGGAGAAATTGTCGATGGTGCGGTGCTGGTCGTGTAGGATGTGTTCTTTCCAGTCGTTCTTCACGTAGACGTTCACGTCCTTCTCGGCGTGGACGTAGATCTCCTCCTGTCCCTTCCTGTCTTCCACGCGCAGTTCGTTGAATCCGCGCGGCTCTCCTTGGGTCCCCGGCGTGGACATGGATTTGAAGATCGTGCGCGTCTTGTGTTCGGGGAGAGGGTACGGGACAGGGTTGAAGGAGTTGAAGACCCGGTCCGTGATGATGGGCCGGTCCGGGTCGCCATCCAGGAAGGTCACGACGACTTCGTGACCGATGCGTGGGATGGCCATGGTCCCGAACTGTCCTCCCGCCCAGCCCTGGGCCGCGCGGATCCAGCAACTGGTCTTTTCGTCGCGGCCTCCCTGCCGGTCCCAGTGGAACTGCACCTTCACCCGCCCGTACTGGTCCGGGTAGATCTCTTCGCCGTCCGGCCCGGTCACGATGGCCGTGTGCAGGCCGGGGATGAGGTTTCGCGGGTGGCGCGACGCGGGGATGAAGCGGGTCGTGTTGGGGATGGCCTGGACGTTGGCTGCATACGTCATGCCCCGGTCCGGTGCCTCGTGCTCCAGGACCTGCGGCTGTTCGCCCCTGTGCTCCACGCGCACGACCCACCATCGGCGGTTGAGGTCCCGCCGGTGGTGGTCGTAGAGTTCGAACACGTATCCCGGCGTCATGCGGGAGGCGTCGGTGTCGGCGCGCACGAGCTCGCCCATGCACAGATTGCGCTGCAGTTCCAGATCCACGTAGCGCTGCCCGTCCTTCTGCATTTGGTACAGGTGCGGATAGCGGTACCGCTCCAGGGTCATGCCGGGCGGGACGGGCGCCTTGGCGGGATCGGTCTCGGCCAGGCCGACCTGCAGGTCCAGGCGCGTCTTCGCGAAGTTCCACTCGCGGAAGGTGAAGGCGTCGCTGCCGATGGCTCGGCCCGGTTCCATGCTGCGGACCGTGGCCGTGTCCGCCTCGGTGCCCGCGCCGGGATGGAAGCGCAGCAGGCTTTCGCCGTGAATGCGGGGCCCGTCCTGCATGTCCGAGAAGCAGAGCACGTGGCGGTCCTCGTGGTGCTCGAAATAGAAGTAGATGCCCTCCTCCTCGCACAGGCGCGAGATGAAGTGCAGGGCCGTCTCGCCGTACTGCACGCAGTACTCGCGGGGTGCGTAGTCGAAGAAGCATTTGAATGCGTAGCTGTCGCCGGTGAAGTTCTGCTCCTTGAGGATTTGCTCGATGATCCGGGGCACGCTCAGGTTCTGGAAGATGCGGTGGTCCCTGGTCAGGCCCAGGAACCACAGGCGGGGCACGATGGTGGCGCGGTAGTGGGTGCGGACGTTGGCGGTGTGCAGTTGCTCGAAGAAGCGGACGACGCCGTGCACGAGCCTGACCCCGCCGCTTGTGTCCGCAATGCGCAGGCACGCGGGCCTGGCCAGGACCTTGGCGAAGTCGATGTTGATGGACTCGTGGACCAGTTCGATGACGAACTCGTAGGGTTCGTGCACCTCTTCATGGCCGGAGAAGGCGTAGACCTTGAAACCCGTCTCCCCGGAAGAATCGAAGGTGAACCACGGACTGTCTGCTGTCGGATGCCGCATGAAACCTCCCCGCGCCGTGTCCCGGCACGCGTTTTCCGCTCATCGTGCCAGTATCGCGAAAGCATAACCATTCGGGAATGTGTGTACTTTTTGTGCGATTAGTCTGGTGAGAAGAGACCTGGCGGAGGCGGAGTCAGTGCGGGATAGACGGAGAAAAGCCGGCATGTGCGCAACGGCGGGTTGCCTGACGGCGATCACCCCGCCCTTGAGTTGAGTGCTGAAATATGAGGGCCTGCAATTCGATTTTTTGTTAGCAATGGCAGATGATCGGGCGGTCCTCGTACTCACAGGTCAGGGCGCCAATGATTTCCAGCCATCCCCTGACGCAGACGGAAGACGCCGGATGATCGGCTGGACCAAGCGCGGAACTCAGCTCGTCATGAGCCAGGTCACCGCCGCCCCGGCCGGGATGAGCATGAGGCCGGGCACGAGGATGCGGGGCAGGAGCTTGCCCGGATCCTGGTGGAAGTACTTGCAGGTCATGAGGTAGCAGATGTGCATGGGCGAGGCCATGATCCCGGCCAGGCCCGAATAGAAGCCCAGGCTCAGGACGGCCGGGATGAGGTGCGCCTGCCCCGTGGACTGGGCCAGGCCGAAGAGCAGGGGGAAGGTCGCGCCGACGAAGGCGATGGTGATGCCGGACACGAAGCCGACCAGGAAGGGCAGGGTCGCGGCCATGATGAAGACGGCGTTCCCGCCGCCGATGGCCTCGGCCAGGGCGTCGACCACATGCCCCTGGTGCAGGATCTCCTTGAAGATGAAGATGGCACCGACCACGGCCAGGAGGGACATGGTGTTGTCCTTGCCCGCTTCCCGCAGCACTTCGGACCACCGCGCCCTAGCCATGACCAGGCTCACGGCGCAGGCCAGGATCAGGGCGGCGATGACGCCGTACTCCATGGCTCGTCCCGGCCAGAGCGTGGCGCACAGCCACTCTCCGGCGATGGAGCCCAGGATGGCCGTGAAGAGCGGGATGCCGCCGCTCCAGCCGGAGTCGACCTCGCCGTCAGCGGAAGGCGCCTGCAGCCGGGGAGCGTGCCTCAGGGCCGGCCGCAGGATGAAGATCCAGCCGAGGAAGGCGGTCACGACGGGCCCCGGCCACATCAGGGCCACGAGCCCCGTGACCGGGATGCCGGCCAGGGACGATGCCAGGATGAGGCCTGGGTACAGGGGCCAGGCCAGTTCCCAGAGGTGGCGGAACCAGTAGTTGATGAGGGTCTGGTCCCGCGGGGTCACGTCGAGTTCCTCGGCCGCCTTCTGGACCATGGGCGCAGAGAAGATGGCCCCGCCGGGCATGGGCAAAAGTCCGATGAGGGCCGGAAAGAAGACGAGCAGGAGCGAGCGCGAGCGCACCCGTCCGCGGATGGCCCGCATGAACCGCGCCGACTGGCCCGAGGCCGAATAGAGGGCGCTGAAGGCCAGGATGACGGCGATGATGGCGCAGAGGATGAAGGCCTCCTCGGTCAGCAGCGCCCCGGGCACGGCCCGGGCCCAGTCCAGGGGCGAGAGGCCGAAGAGGAGCGCCAGCACGAGGCTGCCGGCCAGAATGGACAGGCCGAGGCCCAGTTTCAGCCGGATGCCCGCGAGCATCACGGCGAAGACGGCGGCGACGGACAGGACGGCCGTCATGACCGGTCAGCGCAGCATTTCTTGAATTTCTTGCCGCTGCCGCAGGGGCACGGGTCGTTGCGGCCGACCTTGGGGCTTTCGTTGCGCACGGTCTCGGTCTCGTGCTCGCCGTCGAGGTAGTACCAGCGTCCCTCGCGGCGCACGAAACTGCTGCGTTCGGTCAGGCGCTGGGTGCCGCCCTTGTGCCGAAACGTCGCCCGGAAGCGGACCATCCCTTCATCCCCGTCCTCGGAGGCCTCCAGGATTTCGAGGTTCAGCCAGTCCGTGTCCCGGTTCCAGCGCCGGATGTCTTCCTCGTGGAATTCCTCCTGGTGCTCCTCGACCATGGACTCCCGCAGATGGGCCATCTCGTTGCGGGTGAAGGCCGTGAAGCGCGAGCGCATCAGGGCTTCGGGGGTGGGGGCGACGGTTTCGCCGGCGATGACGGGGCCGCAGCAGTTTTCGTAGGCCAGGCCGGAGCGGCAGGGGCAGTCCATGTTACGCATCCTCGTGGCTGCAGCCTTCGTGAGTGCACAAGATGGGCTGGTCGGCGATCGCGCCGCGTGCCCAGTCCCCGAGCACGTCGCGGACATCGCCCACGCAGCCTCTGACGACCGTGATGCCGTGTTCGGCCATCTTGCTGATGGCGCCCTGGCCGATGTTGCCAACGAGCATGATGGTCACGCCCTTACCCTGCATGGTCACGCCCACGGTGGACTTGCAGCCGCAGCCCGAAGGCGGGAGGAAGGTTTCCTCCTCGACGATGCCCTTGTCGTTGTCGAGGGTGAATATGGTGAAGGTCCGGGCATGGCCGAAGTGCTCGTCGACGCGTTTTCCGGCGGTGGGAATGGCGATTTTCATGGCAAAACTCCTTGTTTTTCGGATCAGGTTGCCCGTATGATCGTTTCACACCGACGTCAATGTGCGACAGGGCGGAGAAAAGCTCCGCAGGAGGCTGGAAATGAGCGAAGGAAAGCCGAAACATTATCGGAAATTGCAGGAGATGTACCCGGATCTGATCGGCGCCGCCGAAACCCTGGGCAGGACGGCCCAGGAGGCGGGGCCGCTGGGCGAGAAGGAGATGCAGCTGGTCCAGCTCGGGGCGTCCGTGGCCCTGCGGTCCGAGGGCGCCGTGCGTAGCCATGCTCGCCGGGCCTTGCAGGCCGGGGCGACGGCCGCGGAGGTGCGGCACGCGGTCATCATCTTGACCAGCACCATCGGATTCCCTACCGTCGCGGCGGCCCTGGACTGGCTGGAAAAGGTCCTCGAATAGCCCTTTTTCGAACCTGATGTTATGGAGAGCGGCCTCATGGGGCCGCTTTCGCTTGGAGTGCACCATGCAGAAAATGGAATTCATCGCCACGGACAAGGCTCCGGCCGCCGTGGGTCCCTACTCCCAGGCCGTGCGCACCGCGGGATTCGTCTACGTCAGCGGCCAACTGGGCCTCGTGCCCGCCACGGGCGCCTTCGCCGGCCCGGATTTCGAGGCCCAGGCCCGTCAGTCCCTGGCAAACGTGGGCGCCATCCTGGCCGCTGCCGGGTGCGGCGTGACCGACGTCGTCAGCGTGGACGTGTTCGTCACGGACCTGTCCAACTTCAAACTCTTCAACGCCATCTACGACGAATTCATGGCCGGACACAGGCCGGCCCGCGCCGCCGTGCAGGTCTCGGCCCTGCCCCTTGGCGGAGTGGTCGAAGTGAAGTGCGTGGCCGTGGCCCGGCCCTAAGGAACATTCATGGTCAACAAGCGAACCCGCCGTTTCGGCGTTTTCCCCTCGGCCAACGAGGACGCCCAGGCCGCCCAGCGGCACAAGGGCACGCCCCAGTGCACCTCCGACTCCTACCGTCTGGCCTTCCAGGATCAGGAGTTTCTGCTGCGTCAGGAACTGCGGCCCGTGCGCCTGCAGCTGGAACTGCTCAAGCCCGAACTGACCCTGCAGGAGCACCAGATCGAGTCGACCATCGTCGTCTTCGGCAGCGCCCGCATTCTCGACCCCGAGCAGGCCAGCATCCGGCTGGAGAAGGTCATGGACGGGCTGAAGAAGAACCCCGACGACCTCGTGCTGCAGCAGGAACTCGTCCGGGCCCGCACGGCCATGACCAACAGCCGGTACTACTCCGAGGCCCGCAAGCTCGGACGGCTCATCGCCGAGAGCATGGACAGGCACGGGCACGTGGTCGTGACCGGCGGGGGCGGCGGCATCATGGGTGCGGCCAACCAGGGCGCCCACGACGTGGACGCCATCAGCATCGGCATGAACATCGTCCTGCCCTTCGAGCAGGAGCCCAACCCCTACATCACCCCGGAGCTGAGCTTCCAGTTCCACTACTTCGCCATCCGCAAGATGCACCTCTTGATGCGGGCCAAGGCCATGGTGGCCTTCCCTGGCGGCTTCGGGACCATGGACGAGCTCTTCGAGACCCTGACCCTCATCCAGACGCGCAAGGTCAAGCCCATCCCGGTCCTGCTCTTCGGCCGGCGATTCTGGCAGAAGGTCATCAATTTCGAGGCGCTGGTGGAGGAGGGCACCATCAACGAGGAGGATCTGAAGATCTTCCGCTACGTCAGCACGGCCGAGGAGGCCTGGGAGATCATCTCGGCCAGCAACGGGCCGACCACGGACGGCAAGTACTAGCTCAGTTCCCCACCGCCCCGCGCACGTCGGAGATGATCCGTCCCGAGAGCGTGCGCATGACCCGGCTCATGGCTTCGACCACCGAGCCGGGATTTTTTTTGGCGCTGGGCTCGGACCCGCGGTAGGTGCGCTGGAACAGGACCATGTCGGGCGCGGAGGCGGCCCGCAGGTCCAGCAGGGTGACGGTCAGTTCGGCCGTGGCCAGCCAGCGGTCCTGGCCGTCCACCTCCAGCCATTCTTCGACCATGCCCTCGATGCGGTGGGTTGCCGGCAGGGCCGAACCCGGCCCGGTCACGGCCAGGAACAGGCCGCTGGCCTGCAGGTCGCGGCGCAGGTAGTCGGCGGCCAGGATCTGGGGCGCACTGCGCCACTGGTGGTAATGGTATTCCTGCCGGCCGAAGGACAGGTCGCGGTAGATGATCTTGGCCGTGTTGTACTCCGGGGCCACGCCGAAGCGGCTCACGCTGACGACGGCCTGCGTCCGTTCCCCGGACACCGCCGGGGGGTCGTACTCCAGGGTGTAGTAGCGGGTGTCGGGCGCTGCGGTGCGGGCCGCGCCGCAGCCCGTCAGGGCCAGGACGAGGATGGCGAGGGCGATCAGGCGGATGTGCATGGTATTCTACTCCTCGGTTGCCCGGGGGGCTTTGGGTTCTCCGAACAGGAGCTGAGCGGGCTGGTCCTTCACGCTCGTGATGAGGGAGTTCAGGTTACCCGAGGTCTGTTCCAGGTTCTCGGCTGTGGCGGACAGTCTGTCTTCGAGGTCGCGGATGGTGGCCTGCATCTGCAGCATGGTCGCCTGGCTCTGGGTCATGAAGGCGTCGGTTTTGAGGGCCGCACCGGCCAGGGCGCCCATGGTCGTGTCGACGTGCGGCCGGTTGGCGTCGAGCATGGCCTGGAACTGCGCCAGCACGGCGTCCATGCGCGTCAGCTCCTCGGCGGCCTTGTCCATGAGCCTGCGCGAGGCCTCGATGCTGCCGTCCACGTTCCTGGCCATGGACTGCAGGCGCTGCGGGCTGGCGGCGGCGTTGATACTGGCCAGGAGCGTGCGGATGTCCGCGGAAATGTCGCCGATGCGGGCCTGGGCCACGGCGTTGTCCAGGGAGCTGAAGGCGTTTTTGGCCTGGTCGGAGATCCCCCTGAAGTCGATGGCCTTGATCTGGGCGGCGATGTCGTTGATCTCCCGGAACAGCTTGCGGATGTCCGAGGGCTTGGAGGCGATGACCGGGTGTTCCGGAGTGAAGTCGAGGGCCGGCGTCGGGCCGTCCAGGGGCGTGCGCTTGTCGATCTCCACGAACATGGCGCCGGTGATGCCGACGTTGGAGATGGCCGCGACGCTGCCCGCGAAGCGCTTCTCGTCACCCGCGTGATCGTCGTCCACCTGGATGACGACCTCGATGAGGTGGTAGTCCGGCGCGATGCGGATGGCCTGGACGCGGCCCACGGGCACGCCGCGGTACTTGACCGGCGAGTCGACGTTCAGCCCCTGCACGGACTCGTCGAAGTAGGTCACGTAGAGTTCGCCCTTGCGCAGGAAGGAGGTCATGCCCAGCCAGATGATGGCCAGGGTGGCCAGGCCGAGCCCGGCGGTCATGAACAGGCCTACGGAAAAATTGACGCGAGCGGAAGCCATTATCCCTCCATCCCGGGCTGGCGGTTGAAGAATTGGCGCACGAAGGGGTGCGCGCTTTTTTCCTTGAGTTCGTGCGGGTCGCCTTCAGCGATGATGGATTTCGACGCCGCGTCGAGCATGACCACCCGCGAGGCGATGGTCAGGATGGAGGACAGCTCGTGGGTCACGACCACGAAGGTCGTGCCCAGGGTCCGGTTGAGGCGCAGAATGAGCGCGTCGAGTCCGGCCGAACTGATGGGGTCCAGGCCGGCCGAGGGCTCGTCCAGGAAGAGGATCTCTGGGTTCAGGGCCAGGGCGCGGGCGATGGCGGCCCGCTTCCTCATGCCGCCCGAGAGTTCCTCGGGCAGATGATGCTCGAAGCCCTCCAGCCCGACCTGGCGCAGCTTGAGGCGGACCAGGTCGTCCACGGCCCGTCCCCGAAGGCCCGAGTACTCGGTGATGGGCAGGGCCACGTTCTCGCCCAGGGTCATGGAGGAAAAGAGCGCCCCTCCCTGGTACATGACGCCGATGCGGGCCAGAATGCGTCTGTAGGATGCGTCGTCTGGGTTCATGTTCATGCCGGCGATGCTGATGCCTCCGGCCATGGGCCTGTACAGTCCGACCATGTGCTTGAGCAGGGTCGACTTGCCGCAGCCGCTGCCGCCGAGGATGACGAAGACTTCGCCGGCGTGGATGTCGAAATTCAGGTCGCGCATGACGACATGGTCCCCGAAGCCCATGGTCAGACCTCGTACGGTGATGACGGGCGCGCTCATGGCCGCCAGTACCTCAGGATGACGGCCAGAATGGAGTCCGTCAGGACGACCAGGAAGATGCTTGTGACCACGGCCGAGGTCGTGGCCTGGCCGACGCTGGCCGCCCCGCCACGCACGCGGTAGCCCTTGAAGCAGCCCACCGTGGAGATGAGCACTGCGAAGATGACGCTTTTGAACAGCCCCCAGTTGATGTCGAAGATGGACAGGGTGCTCATGGTCTGGGTCATGTAGGCGTTCAGGGTCAGGTTCAGGGTCCCCACGCCGATGACGAGGCCGCCGGCGATGGCGAAGAGGTTGGAAAAAACCGTCAGCAGCGGCACGACCAGGACCGAGGCGATGACCTTGGGGGCCACGAGGAACATGGCCGGCTTGAAGCCCATGGTGATCAGGGCGTCGACTTCCTCGGATACCTTCATGGTCCCGATTTCGGCGGCAAAGGCCGAGCCCGAACGCCCGGCCACGATGATGGCCGTCATGATGGGGCCCAGCTCCCGGACCATGGCCAGGGCCACCAGGGACGCTACGTAGATGTTGGCCCCGAACTGCTGCAGCTGCACCGCGGACATGAAGGCCATGATCAGCCCCAGCAGAAAGCTGATCAGGCCGACGATGGGCAGGGCGTCCACCCCGACGCGCTGCATGTAGGAGATCGTGTCACCGAGGCGCAGCCGTCCGGGGTGGATCAGGAGGGAGGCCAGGGCCGTGGT
This sequence comes from Desulfomicrobium escambiense DSM 10707, assembly GCF_000428825.1. Taxonomy (NCBI): domain Bacteria; kingdom Pseudomonadati; phylum Thermodesulfobacteriota; class Desulfovibrionia; order Desulfovibrionales; family Desulfomicrobiaceae; genus Desulfomicrobium; species Desulfomicrobium escambiense. Next base: position 21,785 of record NZ_AUAR01000010.1, read on the forward strand.
CGTCTCGCCGACGAAGGCGACGTGGCTGGCGGTCTGGTCGACGACATACATGGTCTTTTCGCCGAAGCGTGTCAGCAGGTCCGGCCTGACGCGGCGGACGGGGCCGGGCTCGGGCGGGGAGTCCAGGCGCAGGAAATTCAGGAGTTCACGGACGTGGTCCGGGGTGCGCTCCATTTCGAGCTTCCCGCCTGACGCATCGGCCAGGCGCCTGAGCTCCATGATGACCAGGGCGCCGCAGTCGTCCATGCGCGTCACCCCGCCCAGATCGACGCGTATGCGCTGCGGCAGGGGACGGGGGGCGTTCGCGAGCCGGTCCAGGATTGTCGGGACGGACTGCAGGTTCAGCGCGCCCCGCAACGTCAGGGACAGGGCGTCGGACCCGATGGAAATGTCGAGGTCGGCTGTGTTCTTCATGGTGCGGTCGAATTGTTCGATATTCGGAACTCATAGCCGAGGGCGGACAGGTCGTCTACACTGCGGGGACGCCGTCCGGCGCCTTGTGACGGGATTCCCGATCTTGAAACTGCGAACGGGGTGTGAGAAAGGGGGCTGAACAGGTCGCGGTATCGTCCATCCTGCCGCGGTCCCCCCACCATGTAACCGGAAGTTTTTCATGACCCTTCGCCTTCTCTGCCTTCTGGCCGCCCTGGTTCTCGGGTTCGCGGCCCCTGTCCGTGCCGAGTCCCTGCCGTCCGTCCCGGAGTCCCTGTACCCCGAACTCGAATATCTCCTGACCGTGCCCCAGGGATCGGCCGACCTCGCCGCCGACAAGCTGAACGGCATCGTGTCGTTTGTGGCTTCCACCCCGCAGGACACGAGCATGGCCATGCGGGACCGCGACAAGGCCTCGGGCGCCTTTCACGCCTTCACCCTGCGCGGGAGTCTGGCGCGGGTCGTGGACTACGCCTACAATCCTGACATCCCGGTCTACGTGACCATGCCGTCCTCGGTGCGGGAGCAGGAGTGGCTCGACCCGGCCACCCGTGACGCCCTGAGGGGCCTGTCGCGGGCCGTAGAGCAGGGCGGCTCTTTCATGTTGCGCGGTCGCGAGCGCGAGATCATCACGCCCGACGCCAACACGGGCGGCTACTACGCCTACAAGCAGGACCGGGCCCTGAGCGTCTTTCCCGGCCCGAAGGGGCCGATCATCGTCTCCGTGGCCTGCCAGAACGAGCCCTCGGACATCGGCCGCAAGGGCTTCGTGGTGGGGCCCGACTCCGACTGGAACTACCTCTACTCGGCCGAGACCGGGCTGACCAAGACGGGCCTGGGTTGGGTCGATTCCTACATGTACAAGGCCTACTCGGTCCTCGTGCTCGTCTCCGACACCGAAGCCGGCGTCGTGCGCGCCGGATCCTTCAAATGGCTGAACGCGGGTTGGGCCAAGGTCAACATGGTCAAGCAAATGCACATCGTCAATGGCATCAAGCGCTTCGCCGCGGATTTCAAGGCCGTTCTCGAATCCCCCCGTCTGCCGCAGGCCGGGGAACTGGCCGCCATGTACAGGGAACTGCAGGGGGATAGCCCCGAGAGCCTGCGCGCCCAGGTCGCCCCCTACCTCGACGCCATCGCCACCGGCGGGTCGTCCTCGTCCCTGGCGGGGCCCTTCAAGCAGTTGCTGGCCTCGGGCGAGTACCTGCGGGACATGAGCCGGGAGGAGATGGTCAAGATCGTGCTCAAGGAATTCCTCAAACAGCGCCTCGGCCGGCAGACCCTGATCCAGGTCGCCCGGGCCGGGACGCCCGGGACGACGCACCCCTGACCTGCGGTCCGTCCTGACAACCCCGCCTCGGGCGGCCCGGAGCTCCATGGCTGACAGCGCGCGTTTCGAGTCAAATCGGGATCCGGTTTCCCTCGGGCCGGCGTGCACCGTACGTCCTCGCTCGGGCCCTGCGCCGAAGGGGAGGCGGGCGTGACCCGGCCCGGCGACGAGGCGCGCCAGCGGGCCCGCGGCATTCGCGACGAGGCACTTTCCCGGCTTGCCCAGCGGGACCGGGACTCCATCGACCATCTGCGGGCCGAACTGGCCGAAATGAAGGCCATGTTGCACAGGCAGGCCGAGCAGCTCGCAACTCTGACGACCCTGGTCTCCTCCCTTTCCGTCACGGCCTCCGGACCCGAAGACGCTCCCCCCGCATCCACCCCCCGCCCCTTGTCCGGCGCCAAGCGCGCCGCCCTCGAACGCATCCGCGACCTGCGCCGCCAGGATCTGTCTTTCGCGCGCATCTGCGAGATCTTCCAGGCGGAGCAAATCCCGACGCTGTCAGGGGACGGGCAGTGGTCCAAGGGCACCTTGTGGAACCTCTGGCGCAACCACGGCCACCAGCTCGGCACGGCCGACAGGGACTGACTCCGCCGTCGCGTCTGCCGCAACCCATCCTCAGCATTCCCTGACCCGCACCGCCAAGGGGCTGGATAACCAGGCCGATTCGTGGGATGGGATATTCACGTGTTCGACGCGTCAGGACAACGTCCCGGCCTGCGCGCGGCGGGTTTCTGGCATCGGGCGGGATTGATGGCGAGAGACGTTCATGAAGCAGTCTGCAGGTTTTTTCCGCATGCCGCCGCAGCTCGGTACGAGCGACGGCAGTTCCCGGCGCGTGGGGTTTGAGCTGGAGTTTTCCGGCATTTTCCTGGATGACGCCGTCGCCGCCCTGGAGAAGTCCATGGGCGGGCGCGTCACGTCGAGGACGGCGGCGGAAGTGCGTTTTCAGTCCGAAGGCCTCGGCGTGTTCCAGGTCGAACTGGACTGGTCCTTCCTGAAGGTCAAGGCCGCCCGGACCGGCGACGAAGCGGACTGGGGCGGCGAATGGCTCGAACTCCTCAGCCATGCCGCGGCCCTTTTCGTGCCCGTCGAGGTGGTCTGCCCTCCGGTTCCGCTCGCGGACATGGCCATGCTGGAGCCTCTGCTGCACGCATTGCGTGAGGCCGGCGCCGTCGGCACCGAGGAGTCCCTCCTGGCGGCCTACGGGCTGCACATCAACGTCGAGATGCCGCAGCTGGACGCCCCGACGCTGTATGCCTACCTGAAAGCCTTCTCCCTGCTGCAGTGGTGGCTGGTCGAGGCCCACGACGTGGACATCGCACGGCGGGTCAGCCCCTTCGTCGACCTCTACCCCGAAGCGTACATCCGGCTGCTGTGCACGGAGCCGGAGCCGACCATGGACAGGATTTTCGCCGATTATCTCGAACACAACCCCAGCCGCAACCGCGCCCTGGACATGCTGCCCCTGCTGGCGCACATTGATGAAAAGCGCGTGCGCCGGAGCGTCAGCGACATGAAGGTCCGGGCCCGTCCGGCCCTCCATTACCGCCTGCCCGATTGTCTCATCGACCGCCCCGAGTGGTCTCTGTCCGATGCCTGGAACATCTGGTGCGTCGTGGAGCGCCTGGCTGGCAGCGGGGATGACCTCCGTGCGCTGTCCGATGCCTTCCTGGCCGCCGAAAGGCCCATCCTGGGCGTGAGCCGCGGCGACTGGGTCGAGTTCGTTGACCGATGGCTGGCAGACCGCGCGTTGGCGTGACCGGCAACGGCCGGCTCTGGTCGCCGGCCTGGTGGTGCACCCGGCTGGCCCTGCGGCTGGCCGGGGCCGCGCCCGTACGCATCAGCGTGCGCCACAGGGCTAGCGTGCGCAGCATGGACGCTCTCGTCATCGGCGGCGGCAACGACATCAGCCCCGAGCACTTCGGCGGCGACCTGTCGGGCAAGGTCAAGGCCGACCCCAAGCGCGACCTGCTGGAGATCGAGTGCATCCGCTGGGCCCTGTCGCACGGGGTGCCGCTTTTGGGTATCTGCCGCGGGGCGCAGCTCATCAACGTGGTCCTGGGCGGCACGCTGCACCAGGACATCCGTCACCTGCGCAAGCGTACCTCCAACCGGCCGGGCCTCCTGCCGACCAAGCGGGTGCGCCTCGACCCCGACTCCCTGGTGGCAGGCGTCTGCGGCACAGACAAACTCAGGGTCAACAGCCTGCATCACCAGGCCGTGCACAGGCCCGGCACGGGACTGACCGTGGTGGGGTGGGACCGCGACGAGATCGTGCAGGCGGTGGAGTGCGTCGGGGAGCGTCCGGCCATCGGCGTGCAGTGGCACCCGGAGTACATGCTCTACCTCCCGTCGCAGTTCGCGCTCTTCCGCTGGCTGGTGCGCAGCGCAAAAAAGGCATGACTCCCTGACCGGGAATCATGCCTTCGCTGTCGGTGCGGCGCGGGCCCGCTTTATTTTCGGCTACATGACCAGGTGCAGGACCCTGGGCATGAAGGTCGGCACGTCCCAGCCGGGGACGTAGCGGTTCAGGGTCTCGATGATGGCGACAGCCAGCAGGCCCGCGTGCAGCATGGTGGCCAGCGCGATGACGATCATGCTGCCCTTGAGGCGCATGGGATTCTCGCTGACGCAGACCAGGAGGGACAGGGCCATGGCCAGGACCAGGCAGGCCGCCGAAGCCGCTCCGGCGTAGAAGATCTGGGGCAGGTGCAGGTTGAAGACGCCCTTCAGGCTCAGGTACATCCAGACCGCGATCATCAGAGTGACCAGCCCCAGGGCGATGTGCCATTTGCACAGGAAGGGCGGGGCGAAACGGTAGTAGTCGCGGCCCCAGTCGTCGGCGTTGCGGCGCAGCAGCAGGTAGACGAGTCCTCCGGCGGCGGTCAGGCACAGGGCCATGGGCAGCCACAGGGCCGCCAGGGGCCACACGGACGAGCCCCATGGGGGAAGAAAGGCCGGGTCGTCCAGGGGCAGGCCCCGGAAATAGAGCAGGGTCAGCAGGACGAGGCCCCAGTATCCGCATTTGACGGCCACATTGCCGACGCAGCCGAGCAGGACATGCACGGTCCGGCGTTCCTTGGCCGTCTTCCAACCCAGGTCGTAGGCCACCAGGGCCAGGGTCCCGAAAAAGGGCAGGGCCAGGGTCACGGCCAGGAGCATCTGGTTGGCGAGGGCGAATTCGGACTGCCAGAATGGGCGCACCATGAGCAGGGCCCACCCGGCCAGGATCGCGACCCAGAAAAGGGCGTGGCCGCGCACGCCGAGCCGTGAAACCTGCCGGGCCACGCGGGCCGGGAAGGGTTTGCCGGAAATCAGTCCGATCAGTTCGCTGACCAGGGAGATGGCCGGCGCCCCCCAGAACAGGGCCGCCAGCAGGAGCAGAAGGGGGAGAAGGGCGAACGCCCACTGGGGTACGGAAAGCGCCATGGGTACCTCGCGCGTGATGTCTGTATGTCGAAGAGTATGGTCAAGGGTATCGAATGCGGGCTATCTGCACCAAAAGGGCGTAAGAGGCAAGGCGCGCGCTCCCTTGAAAATCGGTCCGTTCTCTCCTATGCCTCGGTCGTAACCACGGGGGATATGGTGGCGAAGCCATGAAATCAGTGCTGGCCTTCGGGGCCGGAGTGCTTGTCGGCGTCCTGCTTACGTTCGCCGCCGGCATGTACGTGCATCCGGGCCAACCCGGCCGGGCTGCTGCGGAAAAGGCCCTTGCCGGGCTTTTCGCCGTGATGCGGGCCGTACCGGCGCGGATGTCCGCCGCCCTGGACGCAGTCACCGCCCCCAAACCGGTCGTCCTGCGCCGACCCGTCGCGCGTGTGCTGCGCATGACGCGCACCGGAGTCGTCCTGCTCCACACCATCCTGCCCGACGAAACGAAAGCGGCCGCAAGGCCGATCCCCGACGAGCGACGGCAAACGGCCTCCCTGCCGGCCCCTGAAGCCGTGCCTGCGGCAGGTCCTGAAACCCCGCGCGGCCCGGAACCGGCGCAGTCCCCTGTAACGCCGACGTCCCGAGCCGAAGGGGGCACGCCACCGAAGGCGGCCGTCAAGGCCGGTCCCGAAAGCGTGTACGCCCAGGCTCTCAAGGCCTACGAAGCGGGCCGGCACGAGGAGGCACGGCAGCGTTTCGCCGCCTTCCTGAAGGCTTTCCCCGGCCATGCCCTGGCGCCCAACGCCCTCTACTGGACGGGCGAGACGTGGTACGACCAGGGCCGTTACGACCTGGCCACGGAGGCCTTCGCTCGCGTGCTGCGGGAGCACCCCCGCCACGCCAAGAGTCCCGATGCGCTGCTGAAGATGGCCTACGCGGCCATGCGCCAGGGTCGCCACGACGCGGCCAGGGCGTATCTGGACCAGCTCGATGCGCGCTATCCCGATTCCGGCGCATCCCGGCTGGGGCGGCAGGCTCGGGGCAGGCTGCAGGGCAGCGGCGAGAGCGGCACCATGGTGGCGGTTCATGGATGAGTTCTCCGCCAGTCTGGCACTGCGTCACACCCGCGGCCTGGGGCCGCGGACCTGGAAGCGCCTGCTGGACGCCTTCGGCGGCGCCGCGACTGCTGCCGAGCAGTGGGCGTCCTGGGCCGGGCGCGGGCTGACTCCGGCCCGCATGCAGGAGGAGTTCGGGCGCGGTGGCTGGCGAGAGAAGGCCCTGGCCGAGGAGCGCAGGGCCCGGGAACTCGGCCTGTCCGTCATCTTCTACAACGACCCTGCCTGGCCCGATCTCCTGCGCGAGATACCGGACCCTCCGCTTTTCCTGTACCATCTCGGCGACCTGAGCCTGCTGGCGCGGCCATGCGTGGCCGTGGTCGGCTCCCGCGAGGCGTCGCGCTACGGTCTGGGCATGGCCGAGACCATGGCCGCTTCCCTGAGCCGCGCCGGGATCTGCGTGGTTTCGGGCTTCGCCCACGGCATCGACCGGGCCGCCCACGTCGGGGCCCTCGGCGGCGTGGGCGGGACCGTCGCCGTGCTGGGCACGGGCCCGGATCTGGTCTACCCGGCGTCCAACCGCGACCTCTGGGACCGCGTCGCCGCCGAGGGCCTTATCGTCAGCGAATTCGCGCCGGGCACGCGGCCCGACGGCATGAATTTTCCCCACCGCAACCGCATCGTCAGCGGCCTCTCCCTGGGCGTCCTCGTGGTCGAGGCGGCCCTGGGCAGCGGCAGCCTCATCACGGCCGAACTGGCCCTGGCCCAGAACCGCGACGTCTTCGCCCTGCCCGGTCCGGCCAATCTCAAGACCTACCGGGGGAGCCACCAACTCATCCGGCAGGGCGCCTGCCTGGTGCAGAACGGCGAGGACATCCTGCGGGAACTGCAGCCGCGCCTGCGCGGTCTCTCCTTGCCTGACGCCCCCGACACCTTATCTGCTGAACATGCCGCGCCGGAGATCGGACGGCCCGAACCGGACGATCCCGAACACAGAGTGGTGCACCGCCTGCTCCGCAACGGCGACCCGCAGCACATCGACACCCTGACCCGCGGCACGGGCTGGACTGCGGACAAGGTCAGCGCCACGCTCCTCTTCATGGAATTGCAAGGCCTTGTGAAGCAGCTGCCGGGGATGTACTATGCCCTCGCAACCTGACTGAAGGCATCGGAGAAACGCATGCAAAAGATACCCTTGCAACTGGCGAGGCCGGACATGGTCCTGGCCAAGCCCGTGGCCCGCGACAACGGCATGGTCCTCGTGGCGGCCGGAACGAAGCTGACGGATTCCCTCATCTCGAAACTGGGCAACATGGGGGTGGAGGAGGTGGCCGTGCAGGGCGACGCCCTGGGCATGGGCGACGGCTGCGGAGCCGAGGCCCTGGCGAAGAAGCAGGAGCGGCTGGATTACCTCTTCCGCAACTTCAAGGAAGACAAATACATGCAGCGCGTGAAAGGGCTCATTTCGGACTACTATGCGCGCAAGTGCGCCCTGGCCGCGGCCCAGGCGGCGAAGACGGGGGGTGAATGATGGACGAAGATCTGCGTACGAAGCAAAAGGGCGAGATCCTGGCCGTCAAGGACCTGCCCACCCTGCCCGGTGTTCTGGAGGAGGTCGCCGTCCTGGTGCAGGATCCCAACACCTCCACGGACCAGATCAGCAAGGCCATCTCCAGGGACCAGGTCCTGTCGGCCAAGGTCCTGAAGATGGTCAACTCGCCCATCTACGGCTTCCCCGGACGCATCGGCTCTATCCAGCACGCCCTGGTGCTCCTGGGGTTCAACGTCATCAAGGGCATCATCATCTCCACCTCCGTGTTCGACGTCATGAACGAGAACATGAAGGGCCTGTGGGAGCACAGCCTGGGCTGTGCCCTGGCCAGTTCCGCCATCGCCCGGGCCATCGGCTGCAAGGACCCGGAGGAGTATGCCGTGGCCGGCCTGCTGCACGATATCGGCAAGGTCGTGGCCGCCGTGCAGCTGCCGGACAGCCGCGCGGCCATCGACGCCCTGGTCCGCGAGAAGGACCTGTCCTACCGCAAGGCCGAGGCCGAGGTCCTGGGCTTCGCCCACGACCGCATCAACCTCTGGCTCTGCACCTACTGGAACCTGCCGCCCAACCTGAAGGAAGGACTGTCCTACCATCACCGCCCCATGTCGGCCTCCCTCTACCCGAAGGTGGCGCAGGTCGTGCACGTGGCCGACTTCCTGGCCCGGCTCCACGGCGTGGGCAGCGGTGGCGACGATCAGGTCAGCGTCCTGGACGAGGGGGTGCTGGAGGCCCTGGAGATCACCCCCGAGATCCTGTACCGGATCATGGACGATCTGGAGCGCGATTTCATGGACCTGATCTAGGACGGCGGGCATGAAGGACGGCAAGCATTTCTTCCTGGTCACGGCCGACCCCAAACTCGAAGGGAGCCTGCGGGCCCTGTGGCCCGAGGAGGAGGTCAAGTGGACCTGCTTCGGCCGGGGAACGTCGGCCCTGGAGTTCCTTTTTTCGGAACCGCCGGACCTGCTGGTCGTGGACGAGCAGTTGCCCGACCTGGCCGGGGCCGATCTGGTCCGGCTCATCAAGGGCGAGAACGTCTACCGCCAGCTGCCCGTGGTCCTCTGTCTGGCGGGCGAGGATGTGGCCGAAACCCTGGATTTCAGCACCCTCGAGATCGACGATTTCCTGATCAAGCCCCTTTCTGCGGCCACGGCCAAGGCCCGCCTCGTCCTGGCCTACCACCGCTCCACCCGAGAGCTGGACGCCAGCCCCCTGACCAAGCTGCCGGGCAACACGTCCATCATCCACAAGATCCAGGACCTCATCGATCGGCAGGAGGACTTCGCCCTGGCCTACATCGACCTGGACCACTTCAAGTCCTTCAACGACAAGTACGGCTTCTCGCGCGGGGACGAGGTGCTGCTGATGACGGCCCGGGTCATCGTCAATTCCATCCGGGGCTTCATGGGCGCGAACACCTTCGTCGGGCACGTGGGCGGCGACGACTTCGTCTTCATCGTGCCGCCCGACAAGGCCGAGAGCGCCTGCCGTCAGGTCATCGACAACTTCGACTCCATCGTGCCCCATTTCTACGACCAGGAGGACCGCGCCCGCGGGGCCATCCATTCCCTGGACCGGCGGGGCCACGAGCAGGTCTTCCCCATCATGGCCATCTCCATCGCCGTGGTCTTCAACCGTGGCGGCCGTCTCAAGCATTTCGGCGAGGCGTCCCAGATCGCCATGAACCTGAAGAAGGAAGCCAAGAAAAATCCGGGGAGCTGCTATGTCATGGACAAACGGTCCGGCTCCTGACCCAGTCGCCCTCTTCCTGCTCTACCTCGACGCCCAGCGCGGCTACTCGCCGGCCACCGTGGCGGCCTACGGCACGGACCTGGAGGGCGTGCACGTCTTTCTGCAGCGGCGGGACAAGGGCCTGCACGACCCGGCGGCGGTGACCAAGAACGACGTCACGGCCTTCCTCGCCGACCTGCACCGCAGGAGCCTGGCCAAGTCGAGCGTCTGCCGCAAGCTCTCGGCCCTGCGCGCCTTCTACCGCTTCCTGCGCCAGCGCAAGCTCGTGGCCGACGACCCGTGCGCGTCCCTGTCCAACCCGAAGCTGCCCAAACTCCACCCCAAGGTCCTGAACGTCGATCAGGCCGTCCACCTGGTAGAGTCCGACGTCACGCCTGACCCCGAAGGCCTGCGCGACCTGGCGCTGCTGGAGGTCCTGTACGGTTCGGGGCTGCGCGTCAGCGAGGCCCTGGGGCTCGATTTCGGGGATGTCGATCTGGATCAGCGGCTGCTGCGGGTGCTGGGCAAGGGCAGGAAGGAACGGGTCGTGCCCCTGACGAACCCGGCCGTGGAGCGCCTGCGGCGCTATATCGAGCAGAGGGGGGCCTTCGGCCCCGCGCCGCGGGAACAAGCCATATTTTTGGGAAAGCGAGGGGGCAGGCTGACGCGCAAGCAGGCCGGCCGCATCGTCAAGGCCATGGCGGCGTTAAGCGGAGTCCCGTCCTCCATCAGCCCCCATACCCTGCGCCACAGCTTCGCCACGCACATGCTCCAGGCCGGAGCGGATCTCAGAAGCGTGCAGGAGTTGCTGGGGCACTCGCGCATCTCGACCACCCAGCGCTATACCCACCTGGACCTGGCGCAGATCATGCGCGTCTACGACTCGGCCCATCCCCTGGCGGGGAAGACGGGCGAGTCCGAAGAGTGAGCGTATGCACAGCCAAACCATCATCCGTCACGCCATGCCACACCCATTATCTCTCTGAGGAAAAATGGAAAGCGTCTTTATCCGTTCATCCGATCTTTCCGCGGTCACAGGGCTGGAGCACGACAAGGTCGTACTCGTTCTTCCTTACATTGATCGAGAACTGACCAGTAAAGCGGAACTGGTCCTCAAGCGGAGGGCCATGAGTGACGGCCTTCTCGTACTTGTTGAGGACGATGTGCGGCTTGGTTTCATCCGGGTTGCAAACATGGTTTTCGCAAGAAGTGCCTCGCAGTATTTCGGCTACCTAGCACAGGACGTCTTTCCCGGCGAAGGATGGCTCCGCTGCGCACTTGATGTCTTGGACAAGTCCGGAGGCAATCTCATCGCTTTGAACGACGGTCGATTTTTCGGCAATATCGCCGTGTTCGGAATTGCGCGTCGCGTCTGGGTTCGCGGGCTATACCACAATTGCCTGTTTTACCCTGGGTATAAAAGTCATTTCGGCGATACGGAACTGTCCGTTTTGGCCCTGAACGCCGGCAAGCTTGTCTTCAGCCCGAATTGCCTGATGATGGAGGCTGATTACGAAAAGCACCTCAAGGGAAACAACCGGGATGATGACTCGTTGTACCGGGAGAGAGCCAGATCGGGCTTCAACGGGATGACGGCGCCTTTTGAGCCCGCTTGACACGCCTACTGCATCTGGTCGGCCCCGGCCAGTGGCACGTCCAGGTCATTGGACAGGACCCACAGGGCCAGCAGGTGGCGCAGGGTCAGGTCGGCCTGGGCCATGGAGTCGCGGCCCGCGTCCTGGCTCGCCATCTCCTGGATGGCCATCATGTATTCCCGGGCCAGGGTGAACTCGGCGCAGATTTCGCGCACGAAGTCCTCGTAGGTGTCCGGGTCCTGCTGGTAGAGCTGGTCCAGGACGCTCATGGTCCTGGTCAGGTTGAAGAGGGTGATGTCGCTCATCTGGGGCATGGTGCTTCTCCGTGAAAAGAGCCGGCCGCGGGGCATGTCCGCGGCCGGCTCGCTGGTGTTTCAAATGTGGCGGCTACAGGCCGAGCTGGCTCAGGAGGTCGTCCACGTCGGTCTGGGACGCCCCGGTCTGGGGGCCTTTGAGGCCCGTGGCCCGAGCCTTGGATGTCTGGCGGATTTCCTCGACGCTGCGCTCCGGGTTCTCCTCCATGGCCTTCATGGACAGGCCCGTGGCCATGTAGAGCTCGAAGACCACCTTCTCGATCTGCTGCAGGGCGGCGACGATGCGCTTGATGCGCTGGCCCGTCAGGTCCTGGAAGCTCAGGGTGGTCATGATCTCCATCAGGTCCTCGCCCAGGGCCTGTTGGCCTGCGCGCAGTTCAGCGATCTCGGGCGAGGCGTCCCGGGCCGCCAGGGAATCCAGAAGCGTCGTGGACCTTTCGGTTTGGTCCAGGTGCTTCTCGACCAGGGTCATGATGCTCTCGGTAGCCTTTTCCGTGGTCTGCAGGATGGCGCCGAGCTGGGTCGAGGCTTCGGAAAACATCTCGTCGGCCACAGGCGCCGGCGTCTCCACGGGCAGCGCCGTTCCGTTTATCGCGGCGGCGTTGATTTCCTTGTAGATGGACTTCAGGCCGTCCTGCAGGTCCTTGCTGATGGCGCGGTAGAATTCGCCCTCGGTCAGAGCCATGGTCAGGGCGCGGTTGATCTCTTCGGAAAGCGCCGCGGAGATGACGTCGCGGATGGTGCTTTCGGCCCGGGCCGTGATCCTGTTCAGCAGTTCCTGGCTCAGCTGTTCCTTGTGCATCGAGCCTCCGGTCAGGATGAGGGGGAGAGGTGCCTCTCCCGCAGTTGTTCGCGCTGCCGGTCGACCACGAACTGCACGATCTTCTCGCGCTCGGCTTCGCGCATCTCCCTGAACTCCAGGGCCCAGACCTTGTGCCCCCGGTGTTCTTCCTCGCGGATGAGCACCCCGGTGGTGCCTGCCAGAGTCTGTGGCTGGCTGCCCAGGGCGACGACTACCTCCACGGTCTGGCCCAGCCGGAAGTCGCGGTCCGCGCTGAAGCGCAGTCCGGCGCCGCTGATGTCGTGGATGAGGATGGTTGCGGGGAAATCCTCCTGCAGGGACTGCTGGGTCAGGAGCGCGAGGATGGCGCTCAGCTTCTCGTTCATGCTCCGCAGGTACTGGACGAGCCCGTCGGGCAGGGCGTCCTGGGCGGCCTCAGAAAGCTGAGGCCCGGATGCGGCCGGCGAAACGTTGAAGAGGGGCTTGAGGCTGCCCTCGGGCAGGACCCGCAGATACCCTTTCAGGGCCGTGTCGATGCGTGCAAAGGTGCGCTCCGCGACGCTCATGTTCCCTCCGTCACCAGACGTTGGTGTCGACTTCCATGACCATGGCGTGCACGGGGCAGACGGTGACGCACATGTTGCAGGCCGTGCACTTCTCCTGGTCGAAATCGACCTTCCTGGTTTCGAGATTGAGGTGCAGCGCCTTGGACGGGCACAGCGCCGTGCACAGGCCGCAGTGCATGCACAATTCCTCGCTGCGCGAGATCTCGTGGGCCACGGGGGTGACCTTGATGCCCTGCTCCTGCAGGTAAGTCACGCCCTGACGGTAGTGCTCCGTGGTGCCCGAGAGCTCCAGGATCATGTGTCCCTCGCGGCGAGGGTTGATATTGGCCTGCAGGATGTTGAAGGTCAGGTCAAAGAGCTTGGCCAGGTTGTACATCATGGGCTGGCCCGACGATTCCGGGGGGAAGCGCAGGCTGACGATGCGGCTGTATTCGTGGGTGGTCATGTGCTGTCCTGCCGTTGGCGGCTACTTGCCTTCCTTCAGGTACGCCTGGGCCCGTTTGGCCTCGGCGGAATCGGGGTATTTCTTGATCAGGTCCTCGAGGACCAGCTTGCCGGCCTGGTCCTTCTTCAGCTTGTAGAAGGAGATGCCCTGCTTGAGCAGCGCCGGCCGGTACTTGTTGGATTTGCTGTGTTCCTCGATGACCTTTTGGTAGGTCAGGACGGCGTTGGCGTAGTCCTGCAGCTGGAAGAAGCATTCGCCCTGCCAGAAGATGGCGTTGGGCACGAGGGGGTCCTTGGGGAAGCCCTTGACGAACTCGGCCCAGGTCGTCTGGGCCTGCTTGTACTTCATGGCGTAGAATGCTTCCAGGGCCTTCTGGTACAGCTCCTGTCCAGGCACGTCGGAGGGAGTCTCAGCTCCCGCCGCCTGGGCCGGCTGAGGCGCCTGGGGCTGGACGACGGCCGGCTTGCCGGGAGCCATCGGGGCGACGGGGGGCTGGGCCGCGGGAGCCTGACCGGCAGGCATCTGCGGCGCTATGCCCGGTGCGGCGGGGGCGGCTTCGGTCCTGGGCATCTCGTCGAAGACGACGCCGAGCTGCGAGGCCATGAACATGTTCCGGCGCTCCAGCTCCTGGACCTTGGCGTTCAGGGAGTCGATGGTCAGGCCACCCTGCATTTCCTGGGTGCGGCGGTAGTCCTCCATCTGGCCGCTCAGAGCCGCCAGCTGGCTGCGCATGGAGTTCAGCTCGGCCCAGCTGTTGGCCTGGACCGGCTGGGAGCGGGCCAGGTCGGACTCGATCTTGGTGATGCGTTCCTGCAGCTTGGCCTGCTCCTGTTGCTGGTAATAGACTTGGCTGCTCAGGCGGTCGAAGTCCTTCTTGGACGTGACGCAGGCCGGAAGGGTGCCGAGCATGACGGCCAGGGCTCCGGCCACGAGGATTTTGCTGGATGCGCGGAAAGAAGTCATGGAAACCTCTCTGAAGTGCTGTTTTGCTCTTCCCTGACCTCCCGTGTCCCGGGAGCAGGGGGTTATTTTTTCAGGGCGCGTTTTCTGCCGAAAAGGATATAGCCCACACCGCCCAGGACCGGCAAGATGACTTGGGCCACAATCCAGGCGGCTCGTTCCTGCTGCGTCGGGAATTCGTTTTTGTACAGGTGCATGATGGACCACAGGTTGGGGATGATGGGCACCAGCAGCACCGGCAGGGCCCAGACGGGTATGTCAGCGAACATGGCGATTCCTTATGAAAATGAGGTAGATGCCGAGGAGAACGGCGCACAGCGCGATGAACTGGGTCACGCTGATGGGGCCGAAATCGCCGCGGTAGTCGGAGCGGAAGAGTTCGATCACGTAGCGGAAGGCCCCGAACAGGACCAGGAAGAGGCCCATGAGCTGTCCCGGCGCCTTGACGAAGGGCTTGGCTGCCAGGATTGCGGCGAAGCAGACCAGCCCGGCCAGGCTGTGGTAGAGCTGCGTGGGGTGCAGGGGCACGTTCAGGGGCGCCAGCGAATCGGGGTGATGGAAGGTGATGGCCCAGGGCAGGTCGCAGGACGCGCCGTAGCAGCAGCCCGCAGCCAAGCAGCCGATGCGCCCGATGGCCTCGCCCAGTCCGATGCCCGGGGCCAGGAGGTCCATCCAGACCCAGGGGTCCTGCTTTCTGATCCTGAGGAAAGCCAGGGCCAGAATGGCGGCCATGATGGCCCCGCCGGAAAAGACCAGGCCGCCTTTCCAGAACATGAGGATTTCCTGGGGGTTGTGCCAGAAATACGTCGGGTTGATGAGGACGTACAGCAGGCGCGCGCCCAGAATGGCGCCCAGGATGATGTAGAAACCCAGGTCCGAGACCGTCTCGGGGTTCAGGCCGCGCTGTCTGGCTTCGCGCATGGACCAGCCGATGCCCAGCAGAAACCCGGCGGCCACGAACAGGCCGTAGGTGTGCAGGGCGAAGGGGCCGAACTGGATGCCGAACAGCACGAAGGGCGGGAACTCAAGGATTGTCGGAAACACAGCGTCGCCTCTGCTGGTAGAAGGACACGAGAAGGGCGCCGGCGCCGATGCAGATGCCCATGTCGGCTACATTGAAGGCCGGCCAGTGCCACTGGCCCACGTAGAAGTCCAGGAAGTCGATGACCACCCCGAGCCGTACGCGGTCCACGAGGTTGCCCAGGGCCCCTCCGAGGATCAGGCCGAGACCGTACACGTAGAACGGGCCGTCGTCGTCCTTGCTCCTGGCCAGCACCGCGATGAGACCCACCGCCAGGATGGAGACGACGACGAAGAACGGGCGCTGCCAGTCGATGTCATGCCGGTTCAGAAAGCCGAAGGCCGCGCCCCGGTTCAGGACGTGCACGATATCGAAGAACCCCGGAATGACCGTGAAGCCCTTCTCCCAGACCGGGATGGCCTGCTGGATCCAGAGCTTGGTCAGCTGGTCCAGGGCGATGACGATGCCGGCCAGCGCCGCGATGAGGCGGTAGCGTCGCCTCATGTCCGGCGGCGGGCAGGGGACGTGCTTGGGCTTAGGCATGGTAGTCCTGCAGCACCTTGGTGCAGCGCGGGCAGATCTGGGGATGGGCCGGGTCCGTGCCCAGGTTCTCGTCGTGGATCCAGCAGCGTGCGCACTTCTCTCCCTTGGCCCTGTCCACGACCACGGATACGCCGGCCACCTCGCCCTGGACAGCGTCGGCCGGGGCCGGGGCGTCGGTGACCGCGGCTTGGCTGACGATGAAGACGTCGCGCAGGTCCGAGGCCACGGACGTGAGGCTCTCGAAGGCCTCGCCCGTGGCGTGCAGGGTCACACTGGCGTCGAGGGAATGGCCCAGGGCCTTGGACTGGCGCAGGGGCTCGATGGCCTTGGTCACGTCGCCGCGCACGGCGAAGACGAGGTTCCAGACGGCCTCCTCCTCGTCGCTCAGGAGTTGCCCTTCGATTTCAGGAACGCGCATGGCGAAGACCGTGCCGCCCGCCGGGCGCATGGCCTCGGGCAGGTGCTGGAAGATCTCCTCGGCCGTGAAACTGAGGATCGGCGCCATGTCGTTCACGATCATGAGCAGGATGTGGTACAGGGCCGTCTGGGCCGAGCGGCGCTCCAGGCTCGTGGCGCCGGTGACGTAGGCGCGGTCCTTGATGATGTCGAGGTAGTAGGAGCTTAAGTCCGTGGTGCAGAGGTTGTGCAGGTTGTGGTAGACCTTGTGGAACTCGAAGCCCTCGTAGGCGGCCTGCACGGCCTGGTGCCGGGAGCGGACCATGTTCAGGGCGTAGCGGTCCAGGGACAGCATGTCGGCCGTGGGCACGGCGTCCGTGGCCGGGTTGAAGTCGCTCAGGTTGCCGATGATGAAGCGGCAGGTGTTGCGGATCTTGCGGTAGGCATCCACCAGGCGGCCGATGATCTCGTCGGAGATGCGCAGGTCCTCCTGGTAGTTCTCGGAGGCCACCCACAGGCGCAGCACCTCGGCGCCATGCTTGGCGATGACCTCCTGCGGGGCCACGACGTTGCCGATGGACTTGGACATCTTGCGGCCCTGGCCGTCGAGGACGAAGCCGTGGGTCAGCACGGCCCGGTAGGGGGGCACGCCGCGGGTGCCCATGGAAGCCAGAAGCGACGAGTGGAACCAGCCGCGGTGCTGGTCCGTGCCCTCCAGGTACAGGTCGGCCGGGAAGGAGCATTCCTCGCGGCCCTCGACCACGGCGGCGAAGCTCGTGCCGGAGTCGAACCACACGTCGAGGATGTCGTCCTCTTTCTCCCAGTGCGTGCCGCCGCACTGGGGGCAGGTCAGGCCCTGGGGCACGACGTCCCCGAGGGGCGCCTCGAACCAGTAATCCGCCCCACGGGGGTGGCTCTCGAAGCGGTCGACGATGCCGTGGGCCCAGTCGCCGTCGAACCAGGCGTCGCCGCAGTCCTTGCACAGGAGGGCGATGATGGGCACGCCCCACATGCGCTGTCGCGAGATGCACCAGTCGGGGCGGAACTTGATCATGCTGTGGATGCGCTCCTTGCCCCAGGACGGGACCCAGCGCACGTCGTTGTCGATGGCGTCCAGGGTCTTGGCGCGCAGGTCGTTGGCCTCCATGGCGATGAACCACTGGGTCGTGGCCCTGAAGATGACGGGCTTCTTGCAGCGCCAGCAGTGCGGGTAGGAGTGCCGGATCTTCTCGCTGGCCAGCAGATTGCCGACCTCGGTCAGCTTGGCCATGACCAGGGGGTTGGCCTCGAAGACGTTCTTGCCGCCGAAGAACTCCACGGACGGCAGGAAGCGCGCCTGGTCGTCCAGGGGCGAGAGGATGTCGAGGCCATAGCGCAGGCCCGTCTCGTAGTCCTCGCGGCCGTGGCCTGGGGCGGTGTGCACGCAGCCGGTGCCGGCGTCGAGGGTCACGTAGTCGGCCGTGACCACGGGGGACGGGCGGTCGTAAAAAGGATGGCGGGCGACGAGGCCTTCGAGGGCCGCGCCGGTGACCGTGGCCAGGGATTTCCACTCGGACCAGCCGAATTTCCCGGCGCAGACCTCGGCCAGTTCCCTGGCCAGGACGTAGAAGTTCCCGTCGGCCTCGATGAGGTCGTACTCGAAATCGGGGTGCACGGCCACGGCCAGGTTGTCCGGGATGGTCCAGGGCGTGGTGGTCCAGATGACGATGTAGCTTTTGCCCGGGGCGGCCTGGGGGAAGACTTCAGCCAGTTTGCCGGATTCCAGGGGGAAGCGTACGTAGATGGACGGGGAGGTGTGGTCGTCGTACTCGACCTCGGCCTCGGCCAGGGCCGTCTCGCAGGAGCCGCACCAGTAGATGGGCTTCTTGTTGCGCTGCACCGAGCCCTTTTTGTAGAAATTGGCCAGTTCCCGGGCCGTGGCGGCCTCGTACTGGGGCGTCATGGTCAGGTAGGGCTTGTCCCAGGTGCCCAGCACCCCGAGGCGCTTGAACTCCTCGCGCTGGATGTCGAGGTACTTGAGGGCGTATTCGCGGCACTTCTGGCGGATTTCCAGGATCGAGTACTTGTCCTTGCCGCCCAGCTCCTGCTCGACCTTGAGCTCGATGGGCAGGCCGTGGCAGTCCCAGCCGGGGACGTACTGCGCCTTGCGGCCCGTCATGTTGCGGTGCTTGACGATGACGTCCTTCAGGATCTTGTTCATGGCGTGGCCGATGTGGATGTGGCCGTTGGCGTAGGGCGGCCCGTCGTGCAGGACGTAGGGCTCCTTGCCGTCGTTGGCGGAAACCATGGCCCCGTAGGCGTCGCTTGCGTACCAGCCTTCAAGGACCTTGGGCTCGTTCTGGGTCAGGCTGGCCTTCATGGGGAAGGTGGTGGCGGGGAGATTGAGGGTTTTCTTGTAATCGCTCATGGGGCGGCGCTCCTGAAGTTTATGCTCTGTGCCGTCCGGCCACGGGACTTCGGCACGGGTTCGTCAAGTAATGAAGGGGAGAACAGTGGAATATCCCGCACCCGAAGTCAAGTTTGCAGCGTCTTACAGCTTTTTTTCCCAAGCGTAGGCCGAGAGGGCGATGGCGTCGATGTCGTCGTGCCGCGGCACCCAGGCCATGGTAGCCCGGATGCGCGACGGGTCGGAGATGAGGGCCGGGGGGTCGCCGGCGCGCCGTCCGCTTTCCGCCACGGGGAAGTCGACGCCGCTGACCCGCTTCACGGCGGCCGTTATCTCGCGCACGGAGTAGCCGTGGCCATAGCCGCAGTTGAAGACGCCAGAGGGGTTGCCCGCCTCCAGGTGCCGCAGGGCCAGGACGTGGGCTGCGGCGAGGTCGGCCACGTGGATGTAGTCGCGGATGCACGTGCCGTCGGGCGTGTCGTAGTCCGTGCCGAAGATGTGCAGGGCCTCGCGCCGGCCCAGGGCGGCCTGTGATGCCACCTTGATCAGGTGCGTGGCGTTGGGCGTGCACTGGCCGATGCGGCCCGCCGGGTCGGCCCCGGCCACGTTGAAGTAGCGCAGGATGACGTAGGTGAAGCCGGGGTGCGCGGCGGCCGTGTCCTGGATGACCCACTCGCTCATGAGTTTGGTGCGGCCGTAGGGGTTGATGGGCTTCGTCGGGCTGTCCTCGGTCACGGCCGGGGTGTCGGGCATGCCGTAGACCGCGGCGGTGGAGGAAAAGACGAAGCGGGGGATGGCGTTCTTGACGGCCAGTCGGATGAGCTCCGTGGTATTGTTGGTGTTGTTCATGTAGTATTTGAGCGGGTTCTCCACGGACTCGGGCACGACGATGGAGCCCGCGAAGTGCAGGACGGCCGAGAAGCCCTCCTCGGCCATGAGGGCGTCCAGGCGGTCCGTGTCGGCCAGGTCGCCGACCACGAGGCGCGCCGGTGGCAGCACGGCCTCGGCCCGGCCCGTAGAGAGGTTGTCGTAGACCACGACCTCGCAGCCGGCCTCCAGCAGGGCCAGGGTGGTGTGGGACCCGATGTACCCGGCTCCGCCGGTGACCAGTATCTTCGCCATGGATTTTTCCTCGCGTTCAGGTTGACTTTGCCGCTTCGCTCTTTACAGAAAGCCTTCGTGTCTGCAAAGCGGTTTGGCCGTGTATGACAGCAACTGCGCACAATAAGCGAATCACCATGAAGGAGCACCCATGCCCACCGGTTTCACCCTCGTTTCCTCCACGCATGTCCCGGAGATAGCCTCCCAGGCCGACCTCTACGTCCACGACAGAACCGGTGCGCGCATCCTCTCGGTCAGAAACGACGACGAGAACAAGGTCTTCGGCATCACCTTCCGCACGCCCCCGGCCGACTCCACGGGCGTGGCGCACATCCTGGAGCACTCGGTCCTGTGCGGGTCGCGCAAGTACCCGGTCAAGGAGCCCTTCGTGGACCTCCTCAAGGGCTCCTTGCAGACCTTCCTGAACGCCATGACCTACCCGGACAAGACGTGCTACCCCGTGGCCAGCCAGAACCTGAAGGATTTCTACAACCTGACGGACGTGTACCTCGACGCTGTCTTCTTCCCGCGCATCACCCCCGAGATCTTCGAGCAGGAGGGCTGGCACCTGGACCTTCCGGCCGCGGATGCGGAACTGGCCGTCAAGGGCGTGGTCTACAACGAAATGAAGGGCGTCTACTCCTCGCCCGACTCGCAGCTGGCCGAGCAGTCCCAGCAGTCCCTCTTCCCGGACACGACCTACGGCCTGGACTCGGGCGGCCACCCCCGCGCCATCACGGACCTGACGTACGAGCAGTTCGCGCGGTTCCACCGCACCTACTACCACCCGTCCAACGCCTGGATCTTCTTCTACGGCGACGACGACCCCGAGGCGCGCCTCGAACTGCTGCGCGAGTACCTGGACCGCTTCGAGGCCCTGGAGGTGGATTCGTCCGTCGGCCTGCAGCCCGCCTTCGACGGCCCGCGCGAGGTGTGCCAGGGCTTCGAGGCCATGGGCGAGGAGGACGAGGCCCTGGGCATGCTGACCATGAACTGGCTCCTGCCCGGCAAGGAGGACCCCGAGACGGTCCTGGCCTGCAAGATCCTCGACGGCCTGCTGACGGGCATGAACGCCTCGCCCCTGCGCAAGGCCCTCATCGAGTCGGGCCTGGGCGAGGACCTGACGGGCGCGGGAGTCGAGCACGAGATGGCCCAGATGTACTACTCCGTAGGCCTGAAGGGCGTGCTGCCCGAGAATTTCGAGGCCGTGAAGGCCCTCATCCTTTCCACCCTGCAGGACATCGTGGACAAGGGGTTCGAGGCCGACCTCATCGAGGCCGGCATCAACTCCGCCGAGTTCGACCTGCGTGAGAACAACACCGGCTCCTACCCGCGCGGCCTCATCGTCATGCTGCGGGCCCTGGGCTCCTGGCTCTACGACCTGGACCCCCTGGAGCTGGTGGCCTTCGAGAAGCCACTGGCCGCACTCAAGGACCGCCTGGCCCGTGGCGAGAAGGTCTTCGAGGAGCTCATCCGCCGTCATATCCTCGAAAACCCGCACCACACCGTTGTCGTCTTGGAACCCGAGGAAGGCTACGCCGCCCGCGTCGACGACGAAGAGCAGGCGCTCATCCGCTCCCTGCGCGAAGCCCGCGCCGACCTGGGCGACGAGGAGCTCGTGCGCCGTACGGAACAGCTGCGGCGCATGCAGGAGACCCCGGATTCCCCCGAGGCCCTGGCGACCCTGCCGTGCCTGTCGCGCGAGGACATCGACCCCGAGGTGCGCGTCGTGCCCACCGAGGCCCGCGACTGGGACGGGGCCACGGCCCTGCTGCACGACCTGCCGACCAACGACATTTGCTACCTGGACTTGGCCCTGGACCTGGGCGCCGTGCCCGAGCGGCTCATCCCCCTGGTGCCCCTCTTCGGCCGCGCCCTGACGGAGATGGGCACGGACCTCGAAGACTACGTGTCCTTCTCCAAGCGGATCAACAGCAAGACCGGCGGCGTCTACGCCCGCACCCTCCTGACCCAGCGCGAGGGCGGGCCAGACCCCGTGGCCCGGCTCGTGGTGCGCGCCAAGGCCGTGGGCGCGAGAGTGGGGGACATGCTCGGCATCGTGGGCGACGCCCTGACCCGGACCCGCTTCGACGACCGCGAACGCTTCCGGCAGATGGTCTTGGAGGAGAAGGCGGGACTGGAGCACGCGCTGGTGCCCTCGGGGCATCATTTCGTGGGCCTGCGGCTGCGGTCGCGCTTCAACCTGGCCGACAGCCTGCAGGAGCGCATGGGCGGCGTCGAGAGTCTCCTCTTCCTGCGGGAACTGGCCGGCAGGATCGACGGTGACTGGAACGGCGTCCTGGACGACCTGGAGACCCTGCGCCGGGCCGTGGTGCGGCGCGGCTGCGCCGTGGTCAACCTGACCATGGACGAGTCCATGCTCGCCGGTCACTGCGAGCGCTTCCGGGAATTCGCGGCCGGCCTGCCCGGCGGCGTGGCCGAGCGGGCGGTCTGGTCCGGCCCGGCCGCGGCGGAGCACGAGGCCCTGATCATCCCGGCCCAGGTCAACTACGTCGGCAAGGTCTGCGACCTGCACGCGGCCGGGTACGGGTTCCACGGCTCCAGCCTCGTGGCTTCGAAATACCTGCGCACGACCTGGCTCTGGGAGCAGGTGCGCGTCCTGGGCGGGGCCTATGGCGGCTTCTGCAGCTACGGCCGCCTGACGGGCCTCATG
This sequence comes from Desulfomicrobium escambiense DSM 10707, assembly GCF_000428825.1. Classification (NCBI taxonomy): domain Bacteria; kingdom Pseudomonadati; phylum Thermodesulfobacteriota; class Desulfovibrionia; order Desulfovibrionales; family Desulfomicrobiaceae; genus Desulfomicrobium; species Desulfomicrobium escambiense. The sequence goes on from NZ_AUAR01000010.1 coordinate 44,042, forward strand.
AGCTTCGGCTCCTACCGCGACCCCAACATCGCCTCCACCCTGGCGGCCTTCGACGGCTGCGGCAAGTTCCTGGAGACCGTCAGCCTGGACCGGGGCGAACTGCTCAAGGCCATCATCGGCACCTCCGGCGACCTGGACCCCTACCAGCTGCCCGACGCCAAGGGCTTCACGGCCATGACCCAGCACATGGCCGGCGTGACCACGCCGACGCGTCAGCGCATCCGCGACGAGGTGCTGGCCACGGAAGAAGGCCATCTGCGCTCCTTCGGCACGCTCCTGCGCGAGGCCGCGGCCTCGGGGTTGGTCTGCGTCATGTCCGGCGAGGAGGCTCTGGCCAGGGCTGGCCTGCAGGGGCTCGAACTGCCGAGGAAGCTGAAGCTGCTCTAGGAAGATCGATCGGGCCCGGAGGAGGCGGGACTGCGCCGCTGCGCCGTTGCGGCGGCATCCGTCAGGTTTTAAAAAGGTTTTGATAAATGTCGGTTCGCGTGGCATGAGGGTCACACTGAATCCGCCGGCCCAAGGCGGACGAGACCTCAAACGCGGTGAACCGATGAACGACATCTCCCACTCCTCCCCTGGCGCGCACTCCGACGAACTGCTGTTTGCCGCGGAAGCCGACGCCGCCGGCTTCAGGGCGCTGCCCGGATGGAAGCTCCTCATCGTCGACGACGAGGAGGAAGTGCACGTCATCACCAGGATGGTGCTGGAAGGCATGACCTTCTCGGGCCGGGGGCTGTCCTTCCTCAGCGCCTATTCCGGCCGGGAGGCCGCGGAGATCCTGCGCGCCGAGCCCGACGTCGCCGTCATCCTCCTGGATGTGGTCATGGAGACGGGGCAGGCCGGCCTCGACCTGGTGGAGTTCATCCGGGGCGAGCTCGGCAACCGGCTGGCGCGCATCATCCTGCGCACGGGGCAGCCGGGCCAGGCTCCGGAGCGCGACGTCATCACCCGCTACGACATCAACGACTATAAGCACAAAACCGAACTCACGGCCCAGAAGCTCTTTTCCACCGTGACCACGGCCATCCGCTCCTACAACGACCTGCGCGCCATCGAGAAGACCCGCCAGGGCCTGGAACTCATCATCTCCTCCACGCGCGGGCTTTTCCAGCGCGGCGACATGGAGCTTTTCGCCCGCGGCGTGCTGGACCAGATGAGCTCGCTGCTGCGCGTCAACGAGGACTGCCTGTTCCTGCATTCGCCCTCCGGCTTCGCGGCCACGGTCCAGGACGGGGACATAGCCGTGCTGGCCGGCACGGGGGAGTTCAGCCACTGTGGGATCGGCCTGGCCTGCAGCCTGTCCCTCGACGTGCTGGACGCCCTGCGGACGGCCGTGCGGGAGAAGTCGAGCCAGTTCACCCGCGACCATTTCGTGCAGTATTTCCGTTCCAGACGAGGCGGGGAAAACCTGCTCTATTTCCGCTTGAACCATCCGCTGAGTCCCTTCGAGCATCGACTGGTCGAGGTCTTTTCCCGCAACGTGGCCGTGGCCATGGACAACATGCAGCTTGGCCTGGAATTGGCCAACAGCCAGAAGGAGATCATCTTCACACTGGGTGAGTGCGTGGAGTCCCGGTCCAAGGAAACGGCGAGCCACGTGCGCAGGGTTTCGGAATGTTGCCGCCTCATGGCCGAACGCCTCGGCTTCGCCGCCCAGGACGCGGAACTCCTGCGTCTGGCCTCGCCCATGCACGACGTGGGCAAGATCGGCATTCCCGATTCCATCCTGCTCAAGCCCGGGCCCCTTTCGACCGAGGAGTTCGAGGTCATGAAGACGCACACCCGCATCGGCTTCCAGATGCTCAAGGGGTCGCCTCGGCCCATCATGCAGGCCGCAGCCGTCATCGCCCACGAGCACCACGAGCGGTGGAACGGGCAGGGGTACCCGCGGGGGCTGCGCGGAGAGGAAATCCATCCTTACGGCCGCATCGCCTGCCTGGTGGACGTCTTCGACTCCCTGCTTTCCCGCCGCGTGTACAAGGAGGCCTGGCCCTTGCCGCGCGTACGAGACTACATCGCCGACGAGCGGGGCGGCATGTTCGACCCCGGCATGGTCGACATCCTGCTGGGCGACCTGGATGCCTTCACCGCCCTGCGCAACGAATTTCCCGACTGAACCGACGGGGTCCTGTTCATGAGAAACGACGACATGATGGATGAAGTCCGCTTCGCGGAGGAGACGCCGCCGGCATCGTCGGAAGGCAATGGCGCGTGGAAGGTCATGATCGTGGATGACGACGATTTCGTCCACAAGGTGACCGAACTGACCCTGGGCGACTACCGCTACCAGAACACGCCCGTGCAGTACCTGCACGCCTATTCCGCCCTAGAGGCCAAGATGCTCCTGGACGAGCATCCGGACACGGCGGTCATTCTCCTCGACGTGGTCATGGAGACCGAGAACGCGGGCCTGGAGTTCGCGCGGTATGTCCGCCGGGAGGCGGCCAACTCCTTCGTGCGCATCATCCTGCGCACGGGTCAGCCGGGCCAGGCGCCCGAACGCAAGGTCATCACCGAGTACGACATCAACGACTACAAGCACAAGGCTGAGCTGAGCGAGCAGCGCCTGTTCACGGCCATCACGGCGGCCATCCGCTCCTTCAACGACCTGCGGACCATCGACCAGAGCCGGATCGGGCTGCAGGGCATCATCGCCGCGTCGGCGGAACTGTTCGCGGTCAAGGCGGTGCAGGACTTCTTCGTGCTCGCGCTGGAGCACATCCTGCGCACGGGCCGCTGCGCCGGCCTGTCGTGCTCCGAGTTCGGCCTGGTCGGGACGGTCCGGGAAGGCCGGGTCGAGGTCTTCGAGTCCCGGGGGCTGTTCGACCCAGGCGACGGCTTTTCGGGGCCGGCGCGGCGCATGCTCGAACTGTGTTGCGCCACATCGGCGCAGCGCCGTCTGCATGTCCTGGAAAAGGAGTTCGCGGCAGGCTTCTACAACAGCCACACGGACCAGGACTATGTCCTCTACGCCTCCTTCGGCCGCCCCCTGAACGAGATGGAGCAGGGCCTGCTGCACATCCTTGGCGGCAACATCGCCGTGGCCCTGAACAACCTGTTCCTGACCGAGGAGATCGTGGCCACCCAGCGCGAGGTCGTGCTGACCCTGGGCGAGGTCGTGGAGACGCGTTCCAAGGAGACGGCCCAGCACGTCAAGCGCGTGGCTGAATACTCCTACCTCCTGGCCGTCAAGGCCGGGCTGTCCGAAGACAAGGCCCAACTCCTGCGCATGGCCTCACCCATGCACGACGTCGGCAAGATTGGCATCCCCGACTCCATCCTCTTCAAGCCGGGCAAGCTGACCGAGGAGGAGTTCAACATCATCAAGACCCACACCGTCATCGGTCACTCCATCCTCAAGAACTCGCCGCGGCGGATCATGCGCACGGCCGCGACCATCGCCCTGCAGCACCACGAACGCTGGGACGGCACGGGCTACCCGCACGGGCTGGTGGAGGACGAAACGCACATTTTCGGCCGCATCACGGCCCTGGCCGACGTCTTCGACGCCCTGGCCTGCGACCGCGTCTACAAGAAGGCCTGGCCCCTGGACGAGGTCCTGGCCTACCTGCGGGATCAGCAGGGGCGGCAGTTCGACCCGCGTCTTGTGGATATTTTCCTGGCGAACATCGACGGGTTGCTGGCCATCCGCGCCACCTACCCGGACTAGACGCCCGACGGGACACGGAGGGTTCATGACCGGACACGACCTGCGCGACGACCTGGTGTTCGCGGACGAGGAAGTCGTCGCCGCTCCCGCGCGGGGGCAGGACGCCTGGAAGCTCCTCATCGTCGACGACGAGGAGGAAGTGCACAGCATCACGCGCATGGTCCTGGGCGGCTACGAATTCGAGGGCGCGCCCCTTGTCTTCCTGAGCGCATACAGCGCCGAGGAGGGCCGCCGGGTCATGGACGACAACCCCGACGTGGCGGTCATGCTGCTTGATGTCGTCATGGAGACGCCGCACGCCGGTCTCGATCTGGCGCGCCACGTGCGTGAGGCGCTGGGCAACCGGCTGGTGCGCATCATCCTGCGCACGGGCCAGCCCGGCCAGGCTCCGGAACGGCAGGTCATCATCGACTACGACATCAACGACTACAAGAACAAATCCGAACTCACGGCGCAGAAGCTCTTCACCGCCGTGACCACGGGCATCCGCTCCTTCCGGGACCTGCAGGCCATCGACCGCAGCCGCCAGGGCCTCGAGGACATCATCACCGCCTCGGCGGATCTCTTTCGCACGAACAGCCTGGAGCGTTTCGCCCGCGGCGTCCTGACTCAGATGACGTCGCTCCTGCGCCTGGAGGAAAGCTCCATGTACCTGGGCGCGGGTTCGGGATTCGCGGCCCGGGACAGGGAGGACGACTTCGTCATCATCGCAGGCACCGGCGATTTTTCGGACATGAAGTCCCGGCTGGCCAGCGAGGCCCTGGACGGGCAGGAGCTGGAGCTGGTCCGCAGGGCGGTCGGCGCCGACGACTGCCTGTTCGACCACGAGTGCTATGCCGGCTGCTTCGGCATGGACAGCGGGTCGCGCCATGTCCTCTTCCTGCGGATCAAACGCTGCCTCTCGGAACTGGAACAGCGCCTCGTGCACATCTTCGCGGCCAACGCCGCCGTGGCCTTCGAGAACCTTCTGCTCAACCGCGAGATGACCGAAACCCACCGCGAGGTCATCTTCACCCTGGGCGAGGTGGTCGAGAACCGGGCGCTGATCGAGGGCCTGCACGTGCACCGCGTGGCCGAAATGGCCCACCTGCTGGCTTGCAAAGCCGGCCTCGACGAGGACGACTGCGAACTGCTGCGCCTAGCCATGCCCATGCACGACGTGGGCAAGGTCGCCATCCCCGACCGCGTGCTGCTCAAGACCGGCCCCCTGGATGAGGTTGAGCGCCGTATCGTCGAGGAGCACCCGCGTCTGGGATTCGACATCCTGAACCGTTCCGGGAACCGCATCATGCAGGCTGCCGCGCGCATCGCCCTGGAGCATCAGGAGTCCTGGGACGGCAGCGGGTACCCGGCGGGCCTGGCGGGCGAGGACATCCACATTTTCAGCCGCATCGCGCGGGTGGTGGACGTGATGGACTCGCTCTTGAGCGAGCGCGTCTACAAAAAGCCCTGGAGCGTGGAGGATACGCTGGCCCACCTCCGGGAACAGCGCGGCCGCCAGTTCGACCCGGTCATGGTGGACCTGCTCCTGGGGCACCGGCAGGAGTTCCTGGCCCTGCGGGAGAACATTCTTCAGCAGAGCCGGGATGTTGAAATGGGGGAGAGCGAAAAAAAATCTTGACCGTGCAGTCTCGTTCACCTATCAAGCCCCTCTGCCTGGAGGGGTTCCCGAGTGGCCAAAGGGAACAGACTGTAAATCTGTCGTCGAACGACTTCGGAGGTTCGAATCCTCCCCCCTCCACCAGCCGACCACAACCCGCTTTCGAGCGGGTTTTTTCGTTTGTGCGCCCCGCAATGATCTCCGGCCTGAAGCGCGTGCGGGCATGGTCGGAGGGATCCGTATCCCGACATATGCGCGGTGCGAAGATGTCGCGTGCGGCCTGCGCCCAGTTGTGTGCATCACGTGCGGCAAATTTTCCGCGTCGTGCAGGCTGACCGCCAGCGTCACTGCGAGCGCAGCGCTGCAGTCCATCTCCATCATTTCACGCCAGGGATTGCTCGCGCATAACCCGACCCGTTCGTCGAAGACTCCTCGCAATGACGCCGCTCGCAATGCGTCATGACAAGTGAAACGCGGCAGTGGCCGCCGATTCCGTGCATCGCGTCCGGCAAGGGGATTCTGCCCGATTGCGCGCCCGAGGCTGGACGAAATCCCGCGGATATGTGATTTTCGCGCGAAAGGAGGCCTCCCATGTTCGTACGCACCCTCTTCGTTGTTGCGCTTCTTTTGTGCTTTTCCGGGCTCTCGACGGCGGGATATGCCGAACCCGTGCACGGCGCGCGCGGGATCGTTTATGGCGAGTACCAGCTGCATGTCGCCTGCGATCCGGCACCGGCCGGTGCCAACGCGCCCGTCCGCCTGGATCTGACGCTGGCCGACCCGAACGGGGCCACCGTCACGGATCTGGACCCGGCCGGCGCCCCGGAACTGGCCATCGTCCGCCAGGGGCTCGACGTGTTCACGCTCATGCGGCCGTCCATGGGGGCAGGGGGCGTGTTCACCATGAACCTGACCTTTCCCGTGCCGGGAACCTACTTCGTCTATCTGGGCCTCACGCCCCTGGGCGGCTGGCCCGTTACCGCCATGACCGAACTGCAGATCGCTGGCGATGCAGTGGCCCCGCTGCCTCTTGAGGTACACGTGCCGGGCAGGGTGGTGAGCGAAACCCTGGGCGCGGACATCGCCGTGCACAAGACGCCGACCGCCCATCGGATAGACCTCGGCCTGATCCAGCCAGACGGCTCCCCGCTGACGGATGTGGACATTGCCTCGGGCGATCTGGTCATCCTGAGCGCGGATGGAAAGGAATTTTTCCACGCCCGTCCGGTCCCGGCCGAAAACGCCACCACCGCCGCCTTCGAAGCCGTCTTTCCGCGCCCCGGCATCTACAAGGCCTGGGCCCAGTTTCAGGGGGCCGGCAAAGCCCTGGAACTGCCTTTCGCGCTGGAAATCACTGATTGACGAGAGAATAACCACAGACCAAGGCGCCCGATCTCCACTTTTCCCTTGACGCTCGTCCACGCCTTGGATAGCTACGACTTCGCTGTTTTCGCCAGGATAGCTCAGTTGGTAGAGCAACTGATTCGTAATCAGTAGGTCGAGAGTTCAATTCTCTTTCCTGGCTCCAGTAAAAACAAGGGGTTAGCTTTTAATAGCTGGCCCCTTTTTCTTTGTGCGCACGGTAGGGCGCACCTCTTTGGCGGCCTGACTTCAGCGGGCGGCGTCGATCCGGTGCTTGAGGAACGTTTCGTCACGCAGTTCCTGAAAGGCGAGGTCCAGTTCGGCCTGGGTGTTCATGACGATGGGGCCGCCCCAGGCGATGGGTTCGTGGAGGGGCTTGCCCGTCAGGAGCAGCAGGCGCAGGGGACCGTTGCCCGCTGTCGCCGCCAGTTCGTCCCCGTCCTCGAAGAGCACCAGGGTGCCGTTGGCAACGGCGCTGCCGTTGATGGTCCCGTCGCCGCCGTGGACAAAGGCGAAGGCGGTGTGACCCCTGCGGGTCGGGAGGATGAATTCCCTGTCCGGGGCGATGGCGCAGTCCAGGTACTGCGGGTCGATGACCACGTCGTCCACCGGCCCGGTCACGCCTGCGACGGTGCCGGCGATGACCTTGACGGAGGCCTCCGGCGTTCTGACCTCGGGGATCGCGTCGGCAGTGATGTCGCGGTAGCGGGGCGGCATCATCTTGCGGCTCGCGGGCAGATTCGCCCAGAGCTGGAAACCGTGCATGGCCCCGGCCTCGTCACCTTGCGGCATTTCCTGATGGATGATGCCGCTGCCGGCGGTCATCCACTGCACGTCCCCGGCGGAAATGACCCCGCTGTTGCCGAGGCTGTCGCCGTGCGCGACGTCGCCTTTGAGCACGTAGGTGATGGTTTCGATGCCCCGGTGGGGGTGCCAGGGGAAGCCCTTGACATACTCGTGCGGGTGGTCCGAGCGGAAATCGTCCAGCATGAGGAAGGGGTCGAAAAGCGCGGCGTCCCTGCTGCTGAACATCCTGCGCAGGGTCACGCCCGCGCCTTCGATCACCTTCTGGCCCTGGTAGATGTGCCTGATTTCCCTTCTCATCGTGTCTCCTTCGGCCCTTTGGCCGTCGCTATTGCGCATCCCTGTTCCCCCTGTGGGCCGTATGCCCGCCCATCCGTGCCGCGTCATGGCGCCGCGTCCGGCGACCTTTCCGCTGGCCCTGGGGCGGTCCTTTGCGCGCCACTGCGTTGATGGGGGCTTCGTGGCCTGTCGCTGTCTCGTCCCCGCCCTGATCCGATGCCGCGTCAACGATCATGCACCGCGGCTTTTCTTCTCTTTGTCTCGGCACAGACACGCGTGCAGGTCGAGCATGAGACCCATTGTCCGTTGTCCGGTCCTGTTGATGCCGGGGCCTTTCGGCTTCAGTCTGGTATTTGAAAATTTATGCGATTTGCAGGTTTCCTATTCAGTTTGTTCATGAAGTCTATTAGCTTTCTCCCATGCCAAACATGAGGTGGAATATCGTGCGGAAAATAGTGGCGGAGGGCATGGCCGCATTTTTGTTTACTGCTACAGCAGGATTCGCTTTGCAACAGAGTCCTGAGCAGGACGCGTACCTTCGTTCTCTCGGGCCGGTCAGCGTGTGCGTTGATCTGACCTGCCGGGAAGCGGACATGACGATGCGTTCGCTGACCATGGCCGCATACACCATCAAGAAGGAAGGGTGGTTCAACCTGAAGATCGCCGGCGAGATTCCGGCGTACGCCAACCGGATGCGCATCGGCGAGCCGTCATTTTTTCGTGCGCTTCATGACCCTGTCGAGGGCGTCCCTGAGATCGTCCAGGTGGACGGGTTTGCTGAGATAGTCGGTCATGCCGGAGGCGAGGAATTTCTCCCGGTCTCCGGCCATGGCGAACGAGGTCAGGGCGATGATGGGAATGTTGGCTTTTGCGCCGGCTCCTGATTTCCGGATTGTCTTCGTCGCCTCGATTCCGTCCATGACCGGCATTTGGATATCCATGAGGATGCAGTCGAAATTCCCTGATTCCCATCGTTCGACTGCCTCGAGTCCGTTCTCTGCCGTGGACGGGCGCACCCCTGCCTTTTCCAGAAGCTTGCGCATGAAGAACTGGTTGGAAAGGTCGTCTTCGACCAGCAGGACATTGCCTGACGGGAGGCCATTTGCGGCCTCGTTCGACTGCACGTCATTTTGCGGGATTGCCGTGCCGGTGCGCCCGAAGGGCAGGATCACATGGGCGGACGTCCCTTCGCCGGGCAACGTGTCCATGACTATATGCCCTCCCATGAGTATTACCAGGCGCTTGACGATGGCCAGGCCGAGTCCGGCGCCTTGGTGTGCCTTGCTGTACGTCGCATCGACCTGCACAAAGGGGGTGAAGAGATCCTTGAGCCTGTCCTCCGGGATGCCGATGCCCGTGTCATGGACGGAGAAGGCGATGCGGATGTCGTTGGACCTCGGTGAAGCGATGGGGTAAATTTCAAGGGTGATGGCACCCTGGTCGGTGAATTTGAAGGCGTTGCCCACCAGGTTGAACAGGATCTGCCGAACCCGCGCCTCGTCGCCGATGAGGGCTTCGGGCGTGGCCGGGTCGATTCGGCACAGCAGGGGTACGTTCTTTTCCTTGTAGATGATGTCGAAGAGTTCGGAAACCGACTGCGCGAGATCGCAGACGCGGAACTCCCGCCGTTCGAACTCAAGCCTTCCCGTCTCGATCCTGGAGATGTCCAGGATGTCCGTGAGGAGCCTCGTCAAGCGGTGCGTTGAACGGATGGCCATGTCGATGTATTCCGCCTGCTCCTGATCCGGGTCGGTTGTCTGCAGGAGCTGCATCATGCCACTGATGCCATTGAGTGGGGTGCGTATTTCATGGCTCATGTTCGCCAGGAATTCGCTTTTGGTCTTGTTCGCGGCTTCGGCCTCCAGCCTGGCCCGAATCAGCTGGTCTTCCATGGTCTTGCGGTCGGTAATGTCGTCCACGACCCAAATGACGCCCTTGTTCAGGTCCGTGGGATCCAGAGCTTTTCCGGACAGCATGCACCATACCGTAGTGCCGTTCTTTTTCTTGAGTTGAAAGTCAATTTGCTTCTGATTTTTTTGGGTTAGCTTGTCGTAGTATCTGCGTCCAAAATCGATGAAATGCTCTTGGTCGACATGCAGTTCGCGGACGCTCATCCCAACCATGCTTTCCGGGGATTCATAGCCGCATATTTCTGCCAGGCGTTGATTGGCTCTGACCAGACGCCTTCCTCCCCGTAAAAGCATGATGCCGACCTGAGAATTTTCGAAGATGCTTTCAAAATCATTTTTGATTTCCGCTAACAGTTTTTCCGCATTCTTGCGTGACGAGATGTCGCGAACAGCAGAGAACGCATATTCCTGATCTGCGAGTTGGATGGGAACGGTGATGACTTCAACCGGGATTTCAGTTCCATCTTTGTGCAGGTCAATGCCTTCGAAACTTGGTCGATTCAACTCCGTGAGCACGGTTGACCCGAGTTTTCCCCGAACCGAAGGGGCCTGGATGTCCGTCAATGCGAGTTGCAGAAGCTCGTCGCGGTCATATCCCAGAAGCGTGCACGCGGCCATGTTGGCATCAAAAAGCGTGTCGTCCTTGCGCCAGATGAATAAAGGGTCTGGCGACTTTTCAAAAAGGACCCGAAAGCGTTCCTCGCTTTTTTTCAGCGCTTCTTCAGCGTGCTTTCGTTCCGTGATGTCCTGGTTAACGCCGATTGTTTTGATCTGTTGCCCACGAGTGTCCTTAACCACCATGTAGCGCACTACGATGTCGCGCACCTCGCCGCCTCTTTTGACAATGCGGTGCTCGATCTGCGCCGTGCGGTTATCGTAAACTCCCGCTCTGATCTTCCCGATTTCCGATGCAACGAGTTCCGCCTCCTCGGGGTGCACGAATTCACGTGCGTACGTCTCGGCGGACATGAAAAAACCGCCTTCACGTTCGCTCGTTGTTCCGTACAGGGAATAGAACTGTTCGTTGAAGGCGAATGTCATGGTCGAAAGGTCCAATTCCCAGTGCCCCATGTGAGCCATTTCCACGGCCAATGACAGACGCTCCTCGCTGACTTTCAGTTCGTTCTTGATGCGGCGCTGTTCGAGCAGGAGTATGGCGCTGTTCACGAAGGCCGTGATCTGGTTGATGTCGTCGTGCGAGTATGCCGATGGCTTGTTGGCCACCACGGCGAGGGCAACGACCCTGTTGTCTCTGAGAATCGGTACGGAGAGGAGATTTTTGATGGGGACGTGTCCCGGGGGGAGTCCACGCTTTCGCTCCGTGGTCTGGTCGTAGTCTTCGATGACGACGGCGTGCCGTTCGGACACCGCCCTGGCCCAGACTCCGGCCCTGTCCAAGGGGAAGTGGATGGGGTTCTCTGCGACCGCGCATGCGTGCATCACCTCCCGTGACCAGGAGTGGATGACCATGTCGCTTTCCTTGTCGTCAAGAAAGCCGAAGAATGAGTATTGGCTGCCCGTCAGGGTCTGAATTTCTTCGAGCACCAGGTTGCAGAGTTCGCGATAGCCCGCCTCGACCATGCGCGAGATATGCCACAGGGCCGTGAGCCTGGCCTTGAGAGCGGCCTGTTCTTCCATGGCCCGCCGGATCTCGGTGATGTCACGGAATTCCACCGCGCGGACCAGCCTGCCTTTGTAGGGGAAGTTGCGGGCCTCGAGGCGTACAGGGTATTCCTCTCCGTTTTTGCGGACCCCGAATGCTTCGTAGGGTTTCTCGTAACCCGTGATGATGTTGCGCATGACCTCGCTTCTGGAACCTTCGGCGATGAGGCTTAGCCCGTCCATGCCGATGAGCTCCTCGACAGCGTACCCGGAAATCTCGGACAGGCCGAGGTTGCAGTCCAGGATGACGCCCTGGTCATGGATGGCTATCCCGCCGAAAGAGGCGTTGTGCAGGGCCTTGAATCTGGCTTCGCTCTCCTGGATTTCCCGCTCTTTCTCCCGGAAGGGGGAAAGGTCCCGCACGAAGGCATAGATCTTGCCCCCTTCGTGCTCGGCAAAGGTGGCGTTGACCTCGACATCTATGATTTTTCCGTCCTTGCACCGCTCCTTTGTTTCAAATCGGACCTGTTTCAATCTTGCGATGTCTTTGATGCGCTGTAGCGAGGCTTCTTTATCTTCAAGGCAATCGATGTCCCATATGCTCATTCCAAGGAATTCTTTCTGGCTGTACCCGAGCATTTCCGTGCCGCGTTCGTTAATTTCACGGATCCTGCCTTCCATATCTACAACAAAAAAACAGCTGAACGCGATTTCAAGTATCGCAGAAGATCTTTTCTCAAGAAAGTAACGTTCTGTAACGTCTCTTGATATATTCAAAATTCCTTCTATTTTTCCGTCACACACAATTCTTGGGGCATAGAGCACGTCCATGTATCTTCTTCCCATACTTGGATAATCGACCCATATGGAGAAGGAGACCTGTTCTCCGCCCAACGCCTTGATAATTCTTGGCTTTATTGTTTCCTCGAAGGCTTTGACTCCGGTAATTATGGCAGGAGTCTTGCCGATCATCTGATTTTTTTGGACTCCAACATATTTTTCATAGGCGTTGTTGACGTATTGATATCTGAAATTTGTATCGAGAAGCGATACTGGAAAATCCATTGCATCGAATAGGGCACGGCAATCGATGTTGGCCTGATCAAAATATGAATCCAAAAAAGAATCACAACATGAGTTGTTTTCCTTTACATGGATTGTATTCTTTTTATCTACTCTTTTTGAATCAGGCATAAATTCTCCAGTGGAAACGTGGATGAGAATTTGTTTTTTGAGGACGTTGTACGTTCTGTCGTGCGCCTTGCAGACGGTTGTTTGGACGCTGGCAGCATTCGGAGACGGTGGGTATCGGCCACGCTGCGTTCACGCGAGACCATCCGCAGGCGGTCGAAATGCCGTCGACTCCGAGGTGAACTCGTCGCCGGCCATCTGGTCATCGGACGTCATGCATCCCTCAAGGGTTCAGGCGTCTGACGGTGGGCGCGACATGCCGACCGATATGGCGGCGGCCGGAGCGTTGCCTGACAATATGTCGTTATGATTAAAAAATATAAATAGTTGCGATTTCAGTCTGCCGTAAGACACGAAATTTTTCAAGTAGCCATTGGGGAATTGCATTGTGGCTATGAGTCTGTAGCCTCGTCCTTGCGGCCGGTTCAGCTCCTTTTCCCCTCACGCCGCAGCGGGGCGTCGCCGTGGAAGGTCCTTCTTGGCGAGTCCGCGTGGCATGTCTGCACGGGAGTCCCCATCTGGTCATTTCCCGGAATGAATCTCGCCTTTTGTGCGACGACTCTTCACGTGCTCTGCTGACGAAACGGGGAGGTGGTTGTCGCATGTTTCCAATGGCTTGCCGTCTCCACGCCGCTGCACGGATGCCGGGGCGCGGTCAATGGATGTGCCGAATCTTTGTCTTGCTGGAAAACCGGAGGGAACGGAGGGCGCGACTTGGGCTGCGTCGAATGCCTGGTGCTTGAGGCTTTCCGGAGGGAAATGCGCAGACGAGGCGTGAGCTGTCTGAATATCAATGAAAGGAAGATGCGAGCCGTAAACGGCTGACCCCGAAGGCCGGGGTTTTCACGTGGATCTTGAAGAATCCCGAAGCCCTGGGGCGCGATGTCCGAGGTATGATCCGATCATGTACGCGATGGCGCTGACCAGCGTTGTCGGGACGATGGCGTGGATGCCGCCCATGGCGGGTTTCATGATGGAGAGCGCCATGAAGGCGGTCACTCCGCAGACGATGGAGGCGACGGCGCCCCTGGCGTTGCCGGACTGGCAGTACAGGCCCAGCACGATGGGGCAGAGGAACGCGGCTTCGAGGCCGCCGAAGGCGAAGAGGTTGATCCAGACCAGGAGGTCCGGCGGTTCGAGGGCGGCGACGAAGACCAGCAGGCCGACGACGGCCGTGATCCAGGTGCTCGTCCTTTTGAGCGTGGCCACGGGCATGCGGGAGGCGTCGCCCTTGAGCCGGTAGTGGATGTACAGGTCCTTGATGATGGCGGCGGAGACCAGCAGGAGCATGGAGTCGACCGTGGACATGATGGCCGCCAGGGGGCCGGCGATGAACACGCCAGCCCACACGGGGGAGAGGAGTTCGAGGATCATCGTCGGCATGGCCAGGTCGCCGGCGGGCAGGTCCGGGAAGACGGCACGTCCGAAGGTTCCGGCGAGGTGCGCGCACAGGATCATGAACCCGATGAGCAGCGTGCCGATGACCATGGCGTCGTGCATGGCGCGGGAGTCCCGGTAGCCCATGCAGCGCTGGGTGGTGTGCGGCAGGCCCAGCACGCCGATGCCCACCAGGACCCAGAAGGACATGGTGAAGGCTTGCGGCACCGCGTTGTCCGGCCCGGTGGGCGTGATCAGGCCGGGATCGATGTCCTTGAGGGTCGAGACGCATTTCGCCACGCCGCCGCCGGCGTTGATGACGGCCAGCAGCACCACGACCACGGCCACGACCATGACGATGCCCTGGATGGCGTCCGTCAGTACCACGGCGCGGAAACCGCCGACCGCCGTGTACAGCACCACGCTGATGCCGAAGAGGGACAGGCCGACGGCGTATGGGTAGCCCGTGACGGTCTGGAAGAGGCGCGCCCCGCCGATGAATTGCGCCAGCATGGCGGCCATGAAGAAGACGATCAGGGCCACGGAGCACAGGATGACCACCGCGTCGCTGTTGTAACGGGCGCGCAGGTAGTCGGTGATGGTCACGGACTGGGTCTGGCGCGCCACGATGGCGAAGCGTTTGCCCAGTACCCCAAGCGTGAGGAAGGCCGTGGGCACCTGGATCATGGCCAGCAGCACCCAGCTCAGGCCGAACCGGTAGGCCACGCCGGGGCCGCCGATGAAACTGCTGGCGCTGGTGTAGCTGGCGATGATGGTCATGGCCAGGACAAAGCCGCCCATGGTCCGGCTACCGATGAAGTATTCCTCGATGAATCCCTGCGAGGTTGTTTTCGCGGACTTTTGGCGAGCCCAGAGCGCAATGCCTATGGATACGGCCAGGTACGCAATCATGGGAATGATGGTCTGGATCGAACTGGGTGTCATTTGTCCTCGCCTTGTATTGGGGGGGTGTTCTGGACGTCGGCATCAAGCGGTATTTCCTTGAAGAACAATCGAACGACCAGCCAGAGGAGGACGGTGGTGAGAGGGTAGCCAAGAATGCAGCTGTAAAAGAACCATGCAGGAAAACCGAAGATGTACGAATATGTTTCAGGGTCTTTGTTTCCCAATCCGTATCCGGAGACGTACCACCATAAAAAATACAAGGCATAAACTGCCAAAACTGCCAGGGCTTCCCTGTTAGCCTGTCTGATTCTATGGTCTTGATGTGTGTCCATTGTGCTTGTGTCCGTCGCGTTCAGCAAAATTTCCAAGGAATGATGGGAGGTCTCACGAGTCACTGCGAGCGCCGCGCGGCAGTCCATGCCTTGACATGAGGTCACTGCAAAAAGTCGTCATGCCCTTGAACAAGGGGAGGGAGACTTTTTCAGGGCTCTTCCGGTCACAGCGCCAGACTGTCATCGGCGGCCCACTGACGTAATTGAACGTTGATCCGGGTGCATCACCGCAAGTGACCCGTCATCGCGAGCGCAGCGAGGGCGTCCCATCCTCGACGTGCTGGAGTGCAATCGGAAAAGATCTTGAGAAACTGGATTGCCGCGTCGAAGACTCCTCGCAATGACAGGCGTCCACATTGATCCATCCTGCGTGAACGCTTCCAGAGTTTGACCTTTCGCGGCTCACAAGCGTCATGGACGCTCAGCCCGGATGATCCTTTTTTAACTGTCCGAAAAGAATGGATTCCCGTCTTCGCGGGAATGGCACCCGGGTTCGTTCCCGTTTATTGCGGAGGTTTCTCGGAGATCGCGTGTTGTCTCAAACGAGGACGACAAACAGGATCGTTGCATGCAAACTACAAACAATGCCAGCGATCTGCAACTCATTTGCAACGCGCGTGGGCCGGGTCGATGTTTGTCGGCCGTTCCGCAATGGCCGGTACGCGGCTTTGCTTGAGGCGACGTGACGATGTGGCGACGTGCGTGGTGTGCTGTTGCGACGGCGGGTTGAAGGGGCACTCGCCGCATCCGGAAATGTGCGACCTCGCCGAGCGGCGGGCGCGGGTTTCACCTGCCTGGGCACAGCCGGCATCCGTGGGCAGTGTCATCCCGGATGGCGTCCTTCCTGCGCATTTCTGTCCATTGCGAATAAGTTTCATTTTCCGGAATGAATCTCGTCCGTCTTGTGATGATTCTTCACGTGACAAAGTGCCGTAATGGAGACTGGATTATCGATTAGTCCGGAAAATCGGACACAGAGAATTGGACGATGTGGATAATTTGCACTCTATATTATCAAATAAGATTCCGAATATTTTATACATGTCAAACATACTGTTCTGAAAATTGATTTTTTCATGATATAATAAGGTAAAAATGTTGAAAAATATTTCATATCTTTCTTGTTTTTGCATTTTGATAAATTTGTCACGAGTTATGATTGGTTGTGCGAACAGCTTAATGAGCGTCTCTTTTATTTTCGCAAGCGAAAAAAAACCATGATTGTTTCGGAAATTCTTGCGCAGACATGCTGCAATGGATACACAAGCGCAAACAAATTAACCGTATGGAGGGTATGAGGAATGTTGAAAATGAAGACCATTCTTGCGTTTGCGCTGGTTGCGGTTTTTCTGTGTGCTGCTTCCGCCTTCGCTGCTCCCATCGTGATCAAGTACTCCCACGTCGTGGCAGAGGACACGCCCAAGGGCATCCAGGCCAACAAGTTTCGCGACCTCGTGGCCGAACGCCTGGCCGGCAAGGTCGTGGTCGAGGTCTACCCCAACTCCCAGCTCTTCGGCGACGGCAAGGAACTCGAAGCCCTGCTCCTGGGCGACGTGCATCTTCTGGCGCCGGCCCTTTCCAAGTTCCAGAAGTACACTCCGCTGCTGCAGATCTACGATCTGCCCTTCCTGTTCAAGGACATGGAGGCCATCGACAGGTTCCAGCAGGGTCCCAACGGTCGCGCGCTGCTCACCTCCATGAAGGACAAGGGCATCATCGGCCTGGAATACCTGCACAACGGCATGAAGCAGATCTCCGCCAACGATCCCATCCGCGTCCCTGCCGATGCCGCCAACAAGAAGTTCCGCATCATGACCTCCGACGTTCTGGCCGCCCAGTTCGAGGCCGTGGACGCCATGCCCCTCAAGAAGCCCTTCGCCGAGGTCTTCACCCTGCTGCAGACCAAGGCCATCGACGGACAGGAGAATTCCTGGTCCAACATCTACTCCCAGAAGTACTACGAGGTGCAGCCTTACATCACCGAAACCAACCACGGCATCCTCGACTATCTCGTGGTCAGCACCACCGAGTTCTGGGACAGCCTGCCCGCCGACATCCGTCCGGTCATCGAGGAGTGCCTGAAGGAATCCATCGCCGTCGGCAACGAAGCCGCCGCCAAGAAGGACCTCGAAGACAAGCAGAAGATCATCGACTCCAAGCGTTCCGAGATCATCACCCTGACCGAGGCCGAGCGCGGCCAGTGGGTCGAGGCCATGAAGCCGGTGTGGAAGAAGTTCGAGGACGCCGTGGGCAAGGAAAACCTCGAAGCCGCCATCGCTTCCAACAAATAGTCTCCGGGAATCATGAATACCTTCATCAACAAGCTGGAGGAGGGGATCATCTCCCTCCTCCTGGCTTCCATGACGCTTCTGGTTTTCGTGGAGGTGGTGTTCCGTTTCGGCTTCAACGTGGGCATCCAGTGGGCCCAGGAGCTGACGCTCCTGCTGTCGGGCTGGCTGGTCATGTTCGGCGTGTCCTACGGCATCAAGGTTGGTTCGCACATCGGGGTCGACGCGCTTGTCAAGCTCTTTCCCGACGGCGTGCGGCGGGCCGTGTCCATCGTGGCCGTGCTGCTCTGCCTGGTCTACTGCGGACTGTTTCTCTTCGGCAGCTGGGCCTACCTCGGCAAGCTCAGGAGCATCGGCATCCACCTCGAGGACATTCCCGTGCCCAAGTGGATGGCCAACAGCATCCTGTTCGTCGGACTGCTCATGATGGTCGTCCGCCTGCTGGATCTCCTCTGGGCCATCGTCCGTGGGCGCGCCGAAGGCTTCAAGCTGCTGGATGAGGCCAAGGAGAGCATGTACCTGGTCCAGAAAGAGGGCACGGCCCTGGATGGAGACGACGAATGACCACAGCCGCCCTGTTCTCCCTGCTCTTCCTGTTCATCGCCACGGGCATGCCCATCGCCATCGCGCTGGGCCTTTCGAGCATCACCACGATCCTGTTCTTTTCCAACGACTCCCTGGCGTCCATTGCCCTGAAGCTCTTCGAGTCGGTATCCGAACACTACACCCTGCTGGCCATACCGTTCTTCATCCTGTCGTCCCAGTTCCTGTCGACGGGCGGCGTGGCCAAGCGGCTCATCAACTTCGCCCTGGACTGCATCGGGCACGTCAAGGGCGGCCTGGCCATGGCCTCGGTCCTGGCCTGCATGCTCTTCGCGGCAGTTTCCGGCTCATCGCCGGCCACGGTGGCGGCCATCGGCAGTATCGTCATCGGCGGCATGGTCCGCTCGGGATACCCCGAGAGCTTCGCCGCCGGCGTCATCTGCAACGCCGGGACGCTCGGGATTCTCATCCCGCCGTCCATCGTCATGCTCGTGTACGCTGCGGCCACCCAGGAGTCGGCGGCCAGGCTATTCATGGCCGGGTTCATCCCCGGCATCTGCCTGGGGCTGCTCCTGATGCTCGCCATCTACATCGTGGCCCGGATCAAGAACTATCCGGCCCTGGCCTGGCCCGGCTTCCGGCAGGTCTTCCGTTCCGGCGTCAAGGCCCTGGGCGGACTCATGCTTGTCATCATCGTGCTGGGCTCCATCTACGGCGGCATCTGCAGCCCGACCGAAGCGGCCGCAGTTTCGGCGGTGTACGCCTACTGGATCGCCGTCTTCGTCTACCGCGACATGGGGCCCCTCAAGGACGTGCCCCTGCGCAAGTTCGAGGAAAGCCTGGGCTCGGCCCTTACGCGCGGCCTGTGGCAGACCCTGCTGGCCATCCCCAGGTCCTGGGTGCACCCCGAGGTGCGCCACGTGGTCCTGGACGCCGCCAAGGTCAGCATCATGCTGCTCTTCATCATCGGCAACGCCATGCTCTTCGCCCACGTGCTGACCACCGAGCGCATCCCGCACATGATCGCCGAGACCATCGTGGGCTGGGGCCTGCCGGCCTGGGGCTTCCTGATCGTCGTCAACCTGCTGCTCCTGGCGGCCGGCAACTTCATGGAGCCTTCGGCCATCACCATGATCATGATCCCGATCCTCTTCCCC
Organism: Desulfomicrobium escambiense DSM 10707; assembly: GCF_000428825.1. NCBI lineage: Bacteria > Pseudomonadati > Thermodesulfobacteriota > Desulfovibrionia > Desulfovibrionales > Desulfomicrobiaceae > Desulfomicrobium > Desulfomicrobium escambiense. The sequence goes on from NZ_AUAR01000010.1 coordinate 63,063, forward strand.
ATCGCCATGAAGCTCGGCATCGATCCCATCCATCTGGGCATCATCTGCGTGGTTAACATGGAGATCGGCCTGATCACGCCTCCCGTGGGCCTGAACCTCTTCGTCACGGCGGGCATCACCAAGCGCGACCTGACCTGGGTCGTACGCGCGGCCTTCCCTTGGCTGACGATCCTGCTAGGGTTCCTGGCCATCATCACCTACGTCCCGCAGATCTCCCTGTGGCTGCCGGAATTCATCGACAAGCTCAAAGGGTACTGAGGGTTTCCCGAACACGAAACAGAGAACCGGACTCCGCGAGGGGCCCGGTTTTTTTGGGGAAGGATTGCGCCCGGCGCAACGGGCTGGCCGCGGGGCTAGTCGTCGTTTTTGCGGCAGGCCGGGCAGATCCCTTCCAGGCGGATGTCCACATGGCGGACATCGAGCGAAAGGGCCTCCAGGGCCTTCTGGTCCAGGGGCAGGGTGTCGCAGTGCAGGCAGAGGTAGCGGTCGCAGCGCGTGCAGTGGAAGTGCGGGTGCTCGTCGTCATGATCCTCGCGCAGGCAGAAGCGGCGCGATTTGTCGCCGAGGTCAAGACGGTTCAGGACCTCGTGTTCGACCAGGAGGTCGAGGATGCGGTAGACCGTGACCCGGTTGATGTCCGATTTGGCGCGCACCGCATCGAGGACCTCCTGTGCGCTGGACGGGTAGGGGGTGCCGCCCACGGCCATGAGCACGCGCACGCGGTGCTCCGTGGCTTCCAGGCCCGCGGCGGCGAGACGGTGTTCCGCCGCCTTGGCGGTCATGCGGGCCTTCACCCGAGCCTCCGCAGGCTGTGCACGCCCCAGGCCAGGACATACCCGCCCGTGGCCATGGCGATGATGGACGCGCCCGAGGTGATGTCGAAGTGGTAGGACACGGCCAGGCCGGCCAGGCAGAAGGCGAGGCTCGCCAGGGTGGCCAGGACCATCATCTTCCACAGGGAGTTGGTGAAGAGTTCGGCCAGCATGGGCGGGATGGTCAGCAGGGCGATGACCAGGATGAGGCCGGCCACCTGGATGACCATGATCACGGTCACGGCCGTCAGGACCTGCATCAGCGCGTAGAGCAGGCGCACCGGCACGCCCATGGAACGCGCGAACTCCATGTCGAAGGACAGGGCCAGGAAGTCCTTGTACCAGAAGAAGACCACGGCCAGGATGAAGGCGTCGAGGACCGCCATGAAAAGGATGTCCCCGCGCGGGACGGCCAGGATGCTGCCGAAGAGGTAGCTCATCAGGTCGACGTTGTAGCCAGGGGTGATGTCCATGAGGATGATGCCGATGGCCATGCCTGCCGCCCACATGATGCCCACCACGGAGTCGCTGCGCTCGGCGCGGCCGAAGGAGGCCATGGCCATGGCCAGGGCGGCCAGGACCGTGAAGGCCACGGCGCAGGGCAGCACGGGCAGGCCCAGGAAAAAGGCCAGGCCGACGCCGCCGTAGGCCGTGTGGGCCACGCCCCCGGCCATGAAGACCTGGCGGTTGACGACCACGAGGGTGCCGATGACGCCGCAGGCCAGGCTGGCCAGCAGCCCGGCCAGCAGGGCGTTGCGCATGAATTCCATGGCGAGGAGGTCCATCATTTCGTCACCCCCCGTCCGCCGGCGGTGAAGATCGAGGACATGCCGCGGATGTATTCGTCCAGGGGGCAGGTCGCGTCGTGGGTGCCGTAGATGAGTTCAAGCATGGTCGGCGTCAGCTCGCGGCCGCGGTTTTGGATGAGGCGGTTGTTGACCACGGCCACGCTGGTGATGCGCGTGGAGGCCGAGATGAGGTCGTGGCTGACCATGACGATGGTGATGGAGGCGCTCAGGGCCGAGAGCAGGTCGAAGAGGCAGACCTTGCCCTGGGGGTCGATGTTGGAGGTAGGTTCGTCGAAGAGCAGCAGGGCCGGGTCAGAAATCAGGGCCCGGGCCACGAGCACGCGTTGCTTCTGGCCTCCGGACAGGGCGTCGAAGCGGCGTCCGGCCAGGTCGGCCATGTCGACCATGTCCAGGGTGTCCAGGGCCTTGCGCTTCTCGTCCGCCGAGTAGCCGGGCCAGCGCCGGGTGGAGAAGAGTCCGCTGCCGCGCCGCAGCCCCAGCAGGACAACGTCCCGGACAGTGACGGGAAAACTCGGCTGGACAAGGGCGTGCTGCGGCACGTAGCCCACGGCGGGCCGCACGACGGCCGGGTCGGCCCCGAGGACGCGCACCGTGCCGCGCGCGGGCCGCAGAAGCCCGAGGATGATCTTGACCAGGGTCGTCTTGCCGCCGCCGTTGGGCCCGATGACGGCCAGGAAATCCCTGGCGCCGACGCTCAAGGTCACGTCCGTGAGAACCTCGCGGTCCGCGTAGGCGAAGGTCACGCCCGAGAGTTCGATGACGGGGCCTTCGGTCAGCAGGCGGTGGAAGCGCGGCCCGGGTACGGCCGTGTGCTCGTGGCCTGTGCAGGTGGAGCAGATGTGGTCGGGTGAATGCATGTCTTTACCTTGCGGGCCGGTTTGTTTGCCAGGCCGGCGGGACCCGGGCGGGAGGTCCGCCGGCGCTGGGCGAGGTCCCGGATCGATTTTTCCCATGATTTGGAATGCATGTTTATGCAACAGGATTGCATCTCGTCAAGGGCGGCCGGCGCGGGTGGCGGCCCTTGTGCATCGCCTCTTCAGGCCGTAGGAAAAGGGGGCGGCCGCGCCAATGGCGGCCCGGATTACAGGAGGAACCATGCTCGATTTTGCCATAGACGAGTCACGCTGCATCCAGTGCGGCGAGTGCGCGGCCGACTGCCCCGTGCGCATCATAGACATGAGCCAGGGGCTGCCTCGCATAAGCCTGCAGCGGCAGGGCCTGTGCATCAGGTGCCAGCATTGCCTGGCCGTCTGCCCCACGGCGGCCCTGTCCATCCTCGGCGTGGACCCGGACGCGAGCGTCGAGATCCTGCCGCCTTCCCCGGACGGCCTGGAGAACCTGATCAAAAGCCGCAGGTCCGTGCGGCGTTACCGGCCCGAGGCCGTGGAGCGGGCCGTCCTGGACCGTCTCATGGGGGCCGTGGCCTACGCCCCCACGGGCAAGAACGAGCGCAAGGTCCGCTTCACCCTGGTGGACGACCCGGAAGTCATGGCGCGCATCCGCGTCCTGACCATGGAGGGCATCCGCCGGGCCGTGGACGAGGACGGCCTGCCCGACGGCATGGAGTTTTTCGCCAAGTTCCTGACCGCCTGGGACCAGGGCCGCGACATCATCTTCCGCGAAGCCCCGCACATGCTCATCGCCTCCTCGCCCCGCGAGGCCACCTCCGGCGAGGCCGACCCTTTCATCGCCCTGTCCTATTTCGAGCTCATGGCCGCGAGCCTCGGCCTGGGCACGGTCTGGTGCGGGTACGCCCGCTGGGCCCTGCAGAGCGTGGTGCCGGAGCTGGGCCGCAAGCTCGGCATCCCCTCGGACCACCGCTCCATGTACGTCGTCATGTTCGGCTACCCGGCCGTGCGCTACGCCCGCGCCGTGCAGCGCGAGGTGCAGGGCCTGCACCGCGTCAGGTCCGGCGACCTGGAGGGCGGGCTGTGAGGCGCGGCATTCTCGATGTCCTGCGCGAGCGCGTGGTCGTGGCCGACGGGGCCATGGGGTCGCTCCTTTTCGAACGGGGCGTGGATAGCTCGTCCTGCTACGACGCCCTGAACCTGACGGACCCGGCCCTGGTGCGGTCCATCCATCAGGCCTATGCGGCGGCCGGGGCCGAGGTCCTGGAGACCAACACCTTCGGCGCCAACAGGGCCAAGCTCGGCCGTTTCGACCTGGGGCACAGGGTTCGCGAGATCAACCTGCGCGGAGCCGAGCTGGCCCAGGCCGAAGCCGGAGAAGACCGCTGGGTGGCCGGGGCCATGGGCCCGCTGGGGCGCCTGGGCGAGGAGACGGCCGCGCCGGGAGAGACCGAGGAGATTTTCGCCGAGCAGGCCCGGGCTCTGGTCGAGGGCGGGGTGGACTTCATCATGCTCGAAACCTTCGCGAGCCTCACCCTGCTGCTGTCGGCCCTGCGCGGGGTCAAGGGGGCCGTTTCCGTGCCCGTGGCCGCGCAGATGGTCTTCACCCAGCGCGGGCGGACCCATTCGGGCCGCTCGGCCCGCGAGTGCTTCGAGGCCCTGGTGGCGGCCGGGGCCGACATCGTCGGCCTCAACTGCGGCATCGGCCCCAAGAATTCCCTGGAAGTGGTTCGCGCCCTGGGTCCGGTACCTGTGCCCTTGTCGGTGCTGCCCAACGCGGGTTTTCCTGAGGCCGCGGGCGACCGGCTCATGTACGCCTCGTCGCCGGAGTATTTCGCGCGGCAGACCGCGGCCTGCGCGGTCCACGGCGCACGCCTGTTGGGCGGGTGCTGCGGGACCGGGCCGGAGCACATCGCGGCCCTGGTCAAGGCGCTGGGATCAGCTTTGCCCGAAGTGCGGATCGAAGCCCCGTCGGCCGAGGAACGCACGGCCGGGACTGCGGTCCCGACGCGTCTGGCGCGCAGGCTGCAGGAGGGCAAGGTCGTCCTGGTGGAACTCGACCCGCCCAAGCACCTCGACACGGAGCCCGTGCTCCGGGCGGCCGAGGCCCTGGCCGCGGCGGGCGTGGACGCCATCACCATCGCCGAGAACCCCCTGGCCGTGCCGCGCCTGTCGAACATCACCCTGGCCGGCATGGTCCGGGCCAGGACCGGCGCGGACGTGGTCGTGCACCTCACGGGCCGCGACCGCAACCTGGTGGGCATGCAGTCGACCATCATGGGCCTGGCCGCTTCGAACCTGCACAACGTCCTGGCCGTGACCGGGGACCCGCCATCGGCCGGCAGCGCCGAGCGGGTCTCAGGCGTCTACGACCTGCGCTCCATGGAGCTCATCTCCCTGCTGGCCGGCTTTAACCGGGGCCGCAACCACTACGGCGACGACATGCGCCTGCCCGTCAACTTCTGCATCGGCGCGGCCTTCAACCCCAACACGCGCAACATGGCCCTGCAGGTCGGCCGCATGGAGAAGAAGATTGCGGCCGGCGCGACCCACTTCCTGACCCAGCCGGTCTATTCCCGGTCCAGGGTGGACGAGATCCTGGCCGCGACGGCCCACGTCAAGGCCCCCATCGTGCTCGGCATCATGCCCCTGGCCAGCCACCGCAACGCCGAGTTCCTGCACAACGAGTTTCCGGGCATCGAGATTCCCCTCGAAGCGCGCGAGCGCATGGCCCGGGCCGGGGATGCGGGGCAGCGGGAGGGCATCGAGATCGCCTGGGAGCTACTTGAGTACGCCTGGCCGCATTTCGCGGGGGTGTACATCATCCCGCCGTTCAATCGGTATCAGATGGCGCTTGAACTGATGCGAAGGTTGGGACTGTGAGACGGCGTGGCAAGGATGTTCACGCGGCGCCGGCGTGCAACCGAACGCCAAGCGCTTTGGTGACCTTGAGAATGGTGGCGAAACTGGGGTTTCCGTTTTCGCTGAGTGCCTTGTAGAGGCTCTCTCTGCTCAGTCCTGCTTCCTTGGCGACCTGCGTCATGCCTTTGGCCCTGGCGATATCGCCCAGCGCACGGGCGATGCCTGCGACGTCATCGGGCGCTTCGGTCAGCCACGCGTCGAGATAGGCAGCCATTTCTTCCGGTGTGCGCAGTTGCTCCGCGACATCATAGGCAACTGTCCTGGTTATCGCTGGCGTGCTTTTGGTTGACTTCGACATGTCTCTACTCCTGAAGATTGCGCGCTAATTTTTGCGCAAGTGCGATGTCGTCCTTCTGGCTTGATTTGTCGCCACCGACAAGGAGGATGATCAGTTCATCGCCCCGCTGCGTGTAGTATACCCGATAGCCTGGCCGGCATCGACTTTCAGTTCGGAGATGCCTCCGGAAAGAATCCGATATTGTCCGGGGTTGCCATGGACGAGACGATCAACTCGGACCTGAATGCGAGCCCTTGCGGTTCGGTCTTTGAGAGAGTTGATCCAATCCCGATACATCTCTGTCATTCGTACGCGCATGACAGAGATGTATCCTCTGGGATACATTTGTCAAGCGGTATCGACGCGGGGGATGTCAGGATCGGAAGCGCTTCGAATTTCTCATGGCATCCCCCCTTTGACACACGAAACCCTCGCCGATGGCTCGACGAGGGTTTTCTAATTGTGCCGACCGCAGTGGTCGGACGGTCCGCCATTTCAGGGGGTCAGCCGCGGGCTAAATCCGTCGTGACGTAACGCTCCATGACCCAGCCGCGCACGTCTTCGCCGTCGATCTCCACGTACAGCCAGCCAGGGGCGCTGCCGATGACGTTGAGGATCGTGTAGCGCCCCGCCTGGGCGATGATCTCCTCGCTTTCCTCGGGTCCGTAGCGCAGGTTCAGGGTGTCCGTGACGACGGCCACCCGGGCGGGCCACTCGCGGCCCGGCGCGCGAATGGGTTCCACGACTTCGTATCCTGCAGGCACGCGCCGGTAGTAGACGTCGCCGAAGACGTGGTAGGTGATGCCGGCCGAGATGATCGTGTGGCTGCCCAGGGGCAGGCTCAGGACGATGAGCCCCAGCGGGGGGCGCACCAGGATGAAGCCGGCGTTCCAGGGCCGGTAGAACCTGCCGCCGTGGTAGTGGTAGCGGTCGCGGCCGTGCAGGATGACCGCGTGCCTGGGCGGCAGGTAGTGCACGATGTGCCTGACCTCGTGCCGCGCATAGCGCCCGGAGTCATGCCGTGGGCCGTCGTCATTCCCCGGGCGCCTGTAATCCCCGCGAGGGGATTGCCGGATGTACGATGGGCTGACGTGCCTGCGGCCGTCGTCCCGGTAACGGTGGTCCCGGCGCCTGTCCCCATCCCGGTCCTGGTCGCGGACGCGTTTCCGCGCGTCCGGCCGGTCGTATCCACCCTGCGTGTCGACCCGCATGAAGTCGCTTCCGCCTCCGGGTCTGTCGTCGGTTCGGAAATGCTTCCCGTCCCTTCGTCCGTCGTCCTTGGGGCCGTCATGCCTTCGTCCATCCCGTCGATCTTCGCTGCGCTGCCCGCCGAGGCGGAAAGGATCGTTCTGCTTCGTGCGGCCGCCGTCGAGACGGAACAGGTCGTCGCCGCGTTGCCCGCCTGTCCCTTGTCCGCCGAGCGTGAAGAGTTCGTCGTGGCTGGCTCGGCGGATTTCCGAGCGATGGCCGTCGCCGCCATGCGCCTGCGCCGCCCATGCCTGCAGGCAGAGCAGGGCGATGATCGTCAGTCGTGATATGTAGGTCGTCATGGTTTTCCTCCTGGAGTTGTCCCATGCGGCAGGCAAGGGGCGTGCCATGCGCTCATGCGCAGTGGAGCCACGGCCGTGGCCGGTTATCCGCCCGTCAGGGGGGGCTTGCGCGTGAAGCGTGAAAATCGCCGTCCCGTGTCGGCTGAGAAGTCTTTGCACAACGGGGTGGGCGGTCAGCCCAGTCCCAGGCGCTTGAGCTTGTAGATCAGCCCGCGCCGGGTGATGCCCAGGAGCTGAGCCGCGTGGGTGCGGTTGCCGCCGGTCTGCTTCAGGGCCGCGGCCACGGCCTCGAATTCCTGCTGCTCCAGAGTCTTGGTTTCCTCCGGGAGCTTCGGCCGGGCGACGGCTGGCGCGTCCGGGACGGCCTTGGCCGCGGACTTGCGCACCGCCGGGGGGAGGTGTTCGGGCAAGATGACGTCGGTCTGGCTCAGGAGGCGCACATGGGCCATGGCGTTGGCCAGTTCGCGCACGTTGCCGGGCCAGGGGTGGTTCTGCAGGGCCTGCGCCGCCGCGCGGGACAGGCGTCGCGCCTCGGCGGCCCCCTTGTTCAGGAAGAACCTTGCCAGAGGGGCGATGTCCTCGGGGCGTTCGCGCAGGGGGGGGATGTCGATGGTGATGACGTTCAGGCGGTAGAAGAGGTCCTGGCGGAAGCGGCCCTGCGCCACGTCCTCCTCCAGGTTGCGGTTGGTGGCGGCGATGAGCCGGCAGTCCACGGCGACCTCCCGGTCCGCGCCCACGGGCGTGATGCGCCCCGTTTCCGTGGCGCGCAGCAGGGATGCCTGCAATTCCAGCGGCATGTCGCCGATTTCGTCGAGAAAGAGGGTGCCTTCGTGGGCTTCGCGGAAAAATCCCTTGCGCTTGGCCACGGCGCCGGTGAAGGCGCCCTTCTCGTGGCCGAAGAGCTCGCTGGCCAGGAGGGTCGGTGCCACGGCCGCGCAGTTGACCGTGACGAGGGCCTTGTCCCGCCGCGCGCTGTTCACGTGGATGAACTGGGCCACGACTTCCTTGCCGCTGCCGCTTTCGCCCGTGAGCAGCACCGTGGCGTCGCTGCCGGCCACGCGCCAGGCGTCGCGCAGCACGGCGCGCATGGCCGGGCTCTCGGCCACGATGCCTTCCAGGGCCGAGGCCGGCACGTCCGCGTCGCCGTCCCCGTGCACGCCGAGGGCGTCCCGCACGGCGGCCAGCAGTTCGTCCAGATCCACGGGCTTGGCCAGATAGTCCACGGCGCCGAGCTTGAGGGCGTCCACGGCTTCGCGCACGTCGGCGTAGGCCGTGACCAGGAGGAACGGCAGGCCCGGCTGGTCGGCCCGGGCGCGGCGCAGGAGGTCCAACCCGCTGGCGCCGGGCATGCGCACGTCGCTGACGACCATGGCCGGTGCATTCTTCCCGATGGCCTTCAGCGCGGCGGCGACGTCCTCGGCTTCCAGGACATCGAGCCCCGCGTCCCGCAGCACGCGGGCATAGAGGTCTCGGTAGCGGGCCTCGTCGTCGACAATCAGGATGGTCGTGTTCATGCGCGCTCCTGGGCGTTTCTGATTCCGGAAATGGTCATGGCGGTGCCTCCGGCCGGGACGGAGGACGCCTGGATCTTCCAGCCGTGGGACTCCACCAGGCGTTTGACGATGGCCAGCCCCAGACCGTGGCCCGAGGCCGAACCCGACACGTAGGGCTTGAAGATGTTGGGGAGCAGCTCCGGCGGGATGCCTGTGCCCTGGTCCTCGACGACGAGCTGCCACCGGCGGCCCTGGCGCTGCATCCGGATGCGCACGACGGTGCCCGCGGGCGAGGCGTGCAGGCTGTTCAGCAGCAGGTTGACGAGGATCTGCCGCAGCAGGGCCTCGTCGGCCAGGACGACGGCCCCGGGCACAATTGATTCCAGTCCCACCCCGGCGAGGTCGAAGTCGGGCCCCATGACTTCCGTCAGCTCCCGGCAGAGGCGGTCCACGGCCACGGGACCGGGGTTCACGGTGCGTTGCCGGGCGAAGTTCATGAAGTTGCCGAGCCTGGAGGTGGTCTTGTCCACCTCGTCCATGATGTGTTCGAGCATCGTCCGGCTCTCGGCCGGGATGTCGCGGCGGGCCGCGATCTGCTGGGCCATGCCCATGATGATGCCCAGCGGGTTCTTGGTCTCGTGGGCCAGGCCCGCCGCGGCCAGGCCGAGCTCTTCCAGGTGGGCGCTGCGCAGACGTTCGGCCGCGAGTTCACCGGCCAGAAGCCTGCGCCGGTTGCCCGCGATCCACGCCGCCGTGACGGCCAGGATGCAGGCCAGGGCCAGGGCGAAGATGGGCGCCTGGCGTTGCCAGTACCAGGAGGTCGAGAAGGTTTCGGTGCGGCTGCGGAAGCCCAGGTACATGACCGGGTTGCTGCGCATCCAGAGCCCCAGGCCGAAATGCGGGGATTCGAGGGCCTCGGCCCAGGTGGATGGCAGGTTGACCTGCTGCAGCGGGGCCCAGACGATGAGCATGGACTCCGTGGCCATTTCGCCGCGGTCGCCGCCGGTCACCAGCAATTCCGGGACCTCGCCGGTCTGGACCAGGCGCCCGTGCCGGGCTTCGACCACGACGAAGGCCGTGCGGGAGTCGCGGGTGATGCTGGCCAGGACACGCTCGATCTGCTGCCAGTCCGTCAGCACCCCGTTGCTCATGGTGGCGATGATGGCGTTCAACGTCTGAAATGTCTCCTGGGCGCGCTGTCGACGCCACTCCAGGGACCGGTCGCTGTAGCCCTGCCAGGACCACAGGCCCCAGAGGGAAAGGGCCAGGATCATGGCCGCCGCGGCCAGCAGGGGCGCGCGGTAGATGCTGCGGGTGGCGTGCTTCATGTGTCCTCCTTGCGGGCTTTTGCCAAGCAAAGAGCGTGCTGGATGTTCAACCCAGGAGCATGCGGTCCGAAATTTCGGCGTCTTCCTGGCCGTGGAATTTCTGCAGCAGGTCCTCGACCCTCAGGGCCGCCTTTTCCTGGCCGCGGACGTCGAAGATGATGCGGCCGCGGTGCATCATGATCAGCCGGTTCCCCAGGGCCAGGGCCTGCTGCATGTTGTGGGTGACCATGAGGGTGGTCAGGCCGCCGGCCGTGACGATGTTCTCGGTCAGTGCGAGGATCTGGGCCGCGGTCTTGGGGTCCAGGGCCGCCGTGTGCTCGTCCAGGAGCAGCAGTTCCGGGCGCACCAGGGTGGCCATGACCATGGTCAGGGCCTGGCGCTGGCCGCCCGAGAGCAGCCCCGCCCGGTCCTGGAGCCGGTCTTCGAGGCCCAGGCCCAGCACCTTCAGGTGTTCGCGGAAAAGCTCCCGGTCGGTGGGCTTGACGCCGCGCGACAGGCCGCGCCGCTGTCCGCGCCGCAGGGCCAGGGCCATGTTCTGGGCGATGGAGCCGCCGGCGCAGGTGCCCATGAGCGGGTCCTGGAAGACGCGGCCGATGAAGCGGGCGCGCCGGTGCTCGGGCCAGCGGGTCACGTCGGTGCCGCCCACGGCGATGGTGCCCGCGTCCAGGGCGTGGGTCCCGGCCAGGCAGGACAGGAAGGTCGACTTGCCGGCCCCGTTGGAGCCGATGATGGTGATGAAGTCGCCCTGCTCGATGTCGATAGACAGGTCCCGGATGCTGTGCACTTCGTTCACACTGCCCCGGTGGAAATACTTGTTCAGTCCGGTGGCGCGGATCATCGTGCGAACCTCCGTTTGAGCATGGGCGAGGTCAGGGCGATGATGACCAGGAAGGCGGTGATGAGATTCAGGTCGCTGGGCGTGAAGGAGAAGCCGCCGAGGTCGAGGCCCAGGGCCAGGGCGATGGCCGTACGGTAGGCCACGGAGCCGACGATGACGGCGATGCAGGCCCGGGCGATGGTCGCCTTGCCGCAGATCGTCTCGCCGAGGATGACCGAGGCCAGGCCGGCGACGATGGTGCCCACGCCCATGTTCACGTCGGCCGCGCCCTGGTTCTGGGCGATGAGGGCGCCGCTGAAGGCCACCAGGGCGTTGGACAGGCCCACCCCGAAGATGATGACGTTGTCCGTGTTCACGCCTAGGGCCGTGATCATCTGCCGGTTGTCGCCCGTGGCCAGCATGGCCTGGCCGTACTCCGTGTGCAGGAACCAGATCAGGGCCGCCGTGACGGCCGCGGCCACGAGGAAGAAGAAGACCGGCGTGATCTGGAAGAGGGGCAGGCTTAAGGCCTCCAGGTCCGTCAGCACCGAGGGCGTGCCCAGCAGGGCCACGTTGGGGCCGCCCATGATGCGGATGTTGATGGAGTAGAGCGAGATCATGGTCAGGATGGAGGCCAGCAGGTGCAGGATCTTGAGCTTGGTGTTCAGGAGCGCCGTCACGGCCCCGGCCGCGAACCCGGCCACCGTGGCCAGGGCCAGGGCCAGGTAGGGGCTGTGCCCGGCCGTGATGGTCACGGCGCTGACCGAGGCCCCCAGCGGCAGGCTGCCGTCCACGGTCAGGTCGGGGAAATCGAGGATGCGGAATGTCAGGTACACCCCGAGGGCCATGATGCCGTAAAGGAACCCCTGTTCCAGGGCGCCGAGCAGTGCGTAGAGGGTCATGTCGCGTCAGTGGTAAGAATGATACGGGAAGACGCCGCGCGTCCGATGTGCGGCACATACATGGGGCCGGCGGCGAGGACAAGCCGCAGGGTGGGGTGGCGGCAGTCCGGTATCTTGCACGCCAGGGTTTCCCCCGGCGGGGTACGCTACGGCCTTTGTCGCCGCCACCCGCCCCGCGAACTCCGGCCGACTCCCGAGCCGGAGGCGGCCGCACGTCAGGTTGCATCGGTATTTTTGGAGCGCGCCGTCTGCCCGCTTTGACAGAGGCTTCGCGCTTCCTGTAGGCCAAGGCCCGATCCCAACAGTCTTCCCGAGGTTTTTCCATGCCCACGCCCCTTGAAGTCCTCCGTTCGGTTTTCGGCTACGACGCTTTTCAGGGCCCGCAGGAGGCGGTCATTGAGACCGTCCTGGCCGGCCGAGACGCCGTGGTCCTCATGCCCACGGGCGGGGGCAAGTCCCTGTGCTACCAGATTCCGGCCCTGGTCCGTCCCGGCACGGCCGTCGTCGTCTCTCCGCTCATCGCCCTCATGCGCGACCAGGTGCAGGGCCTGACCCAGAACGGCGTGCGCGCGGCCTGCCTCAATTCCTCCCTGGACCCGGTCCGGGGCCGCGAGGTGGATGCCGAACTCATGGCCGGTCGTCTCGACCTGCTTTACGTCGCCCCCGAGCGCGTCTTCGCGCCGGGCTTTCTGGACCGCCTCGCGCGCGTCCCCCTGGCCCTCTTCGCCATCGACGAGGCCCACTGCGTGTCCCAGTGGGGCCACGACTTCCGGCCCGAGTACACCCGCCTGGGTGAACTGGCCGACCTCTTCCCCGGCGTGCCGCGCCTGGCTCTGACGGCCACGGCCGACGACATGACCCGCGCGGACATCATCCGCCAACTGCGCCTGGACTCGGCCCGCGTCTTCGCCTCGGGCTTCGACCGGCCCAACATCCGCTATCTCGTGACCCTCAAGGACCGGCCCGAACAGCAGCTCCTGGCCTTCCTGCGCTCCCGCCCTGCGGGTGAGGCCGGCATCGTCTACCGCATGTCGCGCAAGAAGGTCGATGCCACGGCCCAGGCCCTGGCCGGGGAAGGGTTCACGGCCCTGCCGTACCACGCAGGCCTTTCCGCCTCCGCGCGCGAGGCCAACCAGGAGCGGTTCATGCGCGAGGAGGGCGTGGTCATGGTCGCCACCGTGGCCTTCGGCATGGGCGTGGACAAGCCCAATGTCCGTTTCGTGGCCCACGTGGACCCGCCCACGAGCCTGGAGGCCTACCACCAGGAAACGGGACGCGCTGGACGCGACGGTCTGCCCGCCGTAGCCTGGATGACCTACGGCCTGGGCGACATCGCCATGCTGCGCCGCCTGGTGGCCATGGACGACGCCTCCATGCCCGCGCTCCAGGGCGACGGCGAGGCCCGCAAGCGCCACGAGCGCCTCAAGCAGCAGAAGCTGACGGCGCTGCTGGGCTACTGCGAAACGGCCGGCTGCCGCCGTCAGGCGCTGCTGCGCTACTTCGGTCAGAATCTCCCGCAGCCCTGCGGCAACTGCGACACGTGTCTGGATCCCGTCGAGACCTGGGACGGCAGCGTGGCGGCCCAGAAGGCCCTGTCCAACATCTTCCGCGTGAAGGAGGGCTTCGGGGTCGGACATCTGGCCGACGTGCTGGCCGGCAAGGCGACGCGGGCAGTGGAGCGCTGGGGGCACGCGCAGCTCTCGACCTTCGGCGTGGGCACGGAGCTTTCGCGGGCCGAATGGCTGAGCGTCTACCGTCAGCTGGTGGCCGCGGGCCTGGCCGACGTGGACCTCGAAGGCTACGGCGCGCTGAAGCTTAACGCCCGCAGCTGGGAGGTCATGAAGGGCCGCCTGCCGGTTCACCTGCGCCGTGACCCCGTCCCGGCCGCACGGAGCCGTAGGGCGGGAGCCGCGCAGGCCGGCCCATCCGGCGAGTCGCCGGCCGGAGGGGCGCAGCCTGCCTCAGAGGAGGAACGGACCCTGTGGGAGAGCCTGCGCGCGTTGCGGCTGCAGATATCCAGGGAGCAGGACGTGCCGCCCTACGCCGTGTTCGCGGACAAGACGCTCCTGGAGATGGTCAGGTACAGGCCCGGCAGCATCGAGGATCTGCTGTGCATTGCCGGCGTCGGACGCATGAAGCTCTCGGCCTACGGGGAACGCTTCGTGGAGGCCCTGCTGCGGCACGAGGACGGGCACGGCCGCCCGGAAGGGCTCCCGCCCTTGCCTGCGCCGCGCGTGGAGAAGGTCCGGGTCCGGGAGGAAGGCCTCTCCTCAACGGAGCAGGCCAGCCTGGACTGCTTCCGGCAGACCGGGTCCGTGCAGGGCGCGGCGGACCTGCGGGGGCTCAAGCTCGGCACGGTCTACGCCCACCTGACCAAGGCCGTGTCCCTGGGGCTCGTTTCGGCCGCGGAGGTCACGGGGTTGACCAGGGGGCAGTTATCCCGCATCGAGGAAGAACTGGGGTCTCCGCGGCGCAAGGGTTACGGTGGGCTGTCCCAGGTGGCCGAGGCCCTGGGCGGGGAGTTCGATTTCGACGTCCTGCGCTGCGTGCGCGCGGGGATGCAGCGGGAGCTGTCGGAGGGCTGATGCGGATCTATCTCGTGGGCGGCGCGGTGCGGGACAAGGTCCTGGGCCTGACCCCGGTCGACCTCGACTACGTGGCGGTGGGCGGGACCGAGGCCGAGCTCCGTCGGCGCGTCCCCGGCCTGACGAGGGTCGGGCAGGGCATCCCGGTTTTCGTGCGCGGGGGCAGCCAGTACACGCTCTCCGAATACCCGACCATCGAGGAGGACCTGGCCTCCCGCGACCTGACGGTCAACGCCCTGGCCGAGGACGAGGAAGGCCGTCTCCTGGCCCATCCCCTGGCCCTGGCCGACCTGCGCGACGGCGTCCTGCGCCCCGTGGCCCAGGCCAATTTCCTGGCCGACCCCCTGCGCGCCATCCGTGCGGCCCGGTTTGCCGCCGCCTATCCCGGTTTTTCGGTCCACGCGGATCTTCTGGCCGCCATGCGGACCGTCTCGCCCGATCTGGGGCGGGTCGCGGCCGAGCGCGTCGGGCAGGAGGCCTTGAAGGCCTGCGCCGCGCCTGCGCCGGGCAATTTCCTGCGCGTCTTGCGCGATGGACGCTGTCTCGGGCCGTGGCTGGCCGAATTTCTGGGTGCCGACGCCATCCCCGCCGGGCCGCCGGCCTTCCACGAAACGGACGTGCTGGAGCACACGGCCCGCGTCATGGACCGCTGCGCCGGCGAAACCCTGGCCGCGTGGATGGGCCTCTGCCACGACCTGGGCAAGACCCTCACCCCGCCGGACATGCTGCCGCATCATTTCGGGCATGAGGATACGGGCCAGGAACTGTCCGAAGCCCTGGCCCTGCGCCTGCGCCTGCCGAACCGTTTCCGCGCGGCCGGGCGCCTGGCCGCGCGCTGGCACATGGCCGCGGGGCGGTACGTTGAACTCCGGGCTTCCACCAGGGTGCGGCTGCTCCTGGAACTGGACAAGGCGGGGATCGTGGAACCGTTCTTCAGGCTGGTCGTCGCCGACGGTGGCGGGGACGTGCGGGCGCGGGCTGTGGCCGACCTGCACCTGATCAAGTCCGTGCGACTGCCGGAAAAGCACCGCGACCAGGGCCCGAAAAGCGCCGAAGTGCTGCTGCAGTTGCGCTGCGAGGCCCTCGAAGGGCGCTGACTCAGTTCGCCGGGCCGGCGTAAACCCTGGGCATGGGCAGCTTCCATTTTTCGTAGATGGGCAGGAGCTTCCCCTGTTCCGCCAGGGCGCGCATCCCCTGTTCGAAGGCGTCCCGCAGTTCCCGACCGCGCGGGCTGGTGGAGAAGACGGGGGCGTATTGGCGGAAGCCGACGGACTCGATGCGGAAGTTTCCGGAGTCGAGGGGCGGCTGGTAGGCGTTCACGGTTTCCGTGATCAGATGGTAATCGTCGATGTAGCAATCCGAGGATTCGCGGACCACCCGCTTCAGGGCCTCGGTGCCGGTCGTGGTTTCGTCGAACTGCACCGGAACCGGAAAATCGTGCGGCGAATAGTAGCCCAGCCGCCACACCAGCCGTTTGTTCTCCAAGGACGCCACGCCGTTCCAGTGCGGAAAGGTCCTGCTCAAGAACAGGGCGTGGAACTCCCCCTCGTACATGGGCAGCCGTGCGAGTTCGAGACCGTCCTCGGCCTTGGCCTGGCAGGTGTAGATGTCGGCCTGCCCTTCGCGCACCATGATCAGCCCCCTCTTGGCCGGTGTCTCCAGGTGCCTGACCGTGTCTCCGCGCCGGGTGAAAACGGCGTTCATCAAATCATGGTAGAGACCCCGGCCGTCGGGTCCCGTAAAGCCTTCCCAATACGGCGAGACGGTGATTACCTCCCCGGCGAAGGCGCTGAACGAGGGAATCAGGGCGAACAGGACGGCGGACAGGAGCAGGGCGTGGAGGCGTGGTCTGGTCATGGGACGGCACCATACCCGACCGCAGCGCTCCGAACAAGTGAAAACAAGGCGTTCGGCAGGGAATGCGTACGGGCTTGCGCCCGAGGGCGCTCCGTGTTTTTGTCGCTGTCGGTGGTCAGGGCATAGGTGCATGCATGAAGCCTTGTTGGCCCGACCGGAATAATCAACCATACGCCCGGGAGGGCATCCATGCGGGACAGATATGAGCGGGCCGTGCAGATTGTATCCCTGTTGGACCTGACCTCGCTCTCCGGAACCGAGAGCGAGGCGGACATCGATGCGCTCTGCGCCAAGGCCGTCGGGCCGTGCGGCCATGTGGCCGCCCTGTGCGTCTTCGCCAGGCACCTGCCGCGCGTCGCGGAGAATCTGACCCGGATGGGCCTGAGCGGCGTCGAGGCTGCCACGGTGGTCAATTTTCCTGCCGGCCGGCTTGATCCGACGGTCACCGCGGATGAGATTCGAGCGGCATTGGGACTCGGCGCCACGGAAATCGATCTCGTTTTCCCCTACTCCGCCTTTCTCGAAGGACGCGAGTCCGACGTGCGCGGCTTTATGGTCGAGTGCCGCGCGGCCTGCCCCGTGCGGCTCAAGGTCATCCTGGAGAGCGGGGCCCTGGTTCGGCCGGACGTGATCCGGGCGGCCAGCCGTCTGGCCCTGGACTGCGGCGCGGATTTCCTGAAGACATCCACGGGCAAGGCGGCGGTGCACGCCACGCCCGAGGCGGCCAGGGTCATGCTCGAAACCATCGCCGAGAGAGGCGGCACGGCCGGATTCAAGGCCTCGGGCGGGTTACGCACTATGGCCGACGCCCTGGCCTATCTTGAACTGGCCGAGGACATCCTCGGCCCCGGCTGGGTCGGCCCGCGCACGTTTCGCTTCGGGGCCAGCGGCCTGCTGGACGACGTGCTGGCCGTGGCCGCTGCGGGAGGGGCTGCGTGCGCCGCGCCTGCCTGATCGTGCTCGATTCCCTGGGCGTGGGCGGGGCTCCCGACGCGGCCCGCTTCGGCGACCAGGGAGCCGACACGCTGGGGCACATCGCCCGGGCCTGCGCCCGCGGGTTGGCCGACGATGGCCGCTTAGGGCCCCTGCGCCTGCCGAACCTGTGCGCCATGGGGCTGGGCCTGGCCGCAGGGCTCGCCACGGGATGCGTCCCCGACGGCCTGGCCCCGGCCGGTTCCGTCACGGCCGCGTACGGCTGCGCCACCGAGATCAGCCGCGGCAAGGATACGCCCAGCGGGCATTTCGAGATGACGGGGGCCCCCGTGCTCTTTGACTGGGGCTATTTCGAGCCCGCCGAGGAATCCGTCCCGCTGGCGCTGCTGGACGAACTTTCGTCGCGCGCGGGCCTGCCCGGAGTTCTCGGCAACTGCAAGGCCTCGGGCACCGAGATTCTGGTCCGTCTGGGCGAGGAGCACCTGCGCACGGGCAAGCCCATCGTCTACACGTCCGCGGACTCGGTCCTGCAGATCGCGGCCCATGAAACCCGCTTCGGGCTGGAGCGGTTGCTGGCGGTCTGCGCCGTGGCCCGGACCCTGGTCGATGGCCTGCGTATCGCCCGCGTCATCGCCCGGCCCTTTGTCGGCGAGGATGCGGTGACGTTCAGGCGCACCGGCAACCGCCGGGACTTCTCCATCCCGGCCCCGACGCCGACCCTCCTCGACGGTCTGGCCGAGGCCGGCGGAACGGTCTTGTGCGTGGGCAAGGTTGCGGATATTTTCGCCCATCGCGGCGTGACGCGCAGCATCCGCGCCCACGGCCAGGACGGCCTCATGAACGCGACCCTCGCGGCCTGGGACGGGGCCGGGGACAGGACCCTCGTGGTGACGAATTTCGTTGATTTTGATTCCGTTCACGGCCATCGTCGGGACGTGGCCGGGTATGCCCGCGCGCTGGAATCCTTCGACGCCCGCCTGTCCGAACTGATCGGGCGGCTTGCGCCCGGCGACCTGTGCATCCTGACGGCGGACCATGGCTGCGACCCGACCTGGGCCGGCACGGACCACACCCGCGAGCGGGTGCCCGTTCTGGCCACGGCCCCCGGAATCGCATCCGGGAGCATCGGGGTGCGTCCCACGCTGGCCGACATCGGCGCGACGCTGGCCAGCTTTTTCGGTCTGTCCGGCACCGGTTACGGCAGGCCGTTTCTCGACGGGGACGGCTTGCGCATACTCCCTTGAGGTATCTTCATGAATTTGCAGTGCAGTCCCGACCCGTGCAGCCTCTCCGAGAGGGCCAAACCCACGCTCATCAGGATCATGGTCTGGGGCGGCGTCTTCGGGGTGGTTTTCATCCTGCGGTCCTTTTTCCTGCTGCTCTTCCTGACCTTCGTCTTCGGCTACGTGCAGAACCGCGGCGTGAACCGCCTGCAGAACCTGATTCCGCACCGCGCCACGCGCGTGGTGCTGGTCACGACGCTCTTTCTCGGCGTGCTGGTTGCCGTTGGCGTCTTTCTCGTGCCCCGAGCCAAGGACCAGACGGTCCTTTTCGTCACGCAGCTGCCGCAGTACGTCCAGCGCCTGGACCAGGAACTCGGGGCCCTCGGCGAACGCTACCCGCTCATCGCCAACGCCATCCCGGAACTGGGAGCCAGCGGGGAGCACGGCACGTCGGTCATGGGCAAGTCCAGGGTCGCGGCCCTGCTGCAGCAGGTCTTCAACCTGGCCGAGCACCCCGAGGGACAGAACAAGGTCAACCAGTTCCTCGACCTCGTGCGCGGCGTGGGCGGGCGCGTCGCGGCCATCGCCTCGGCCTTTCTCCTGGCCCTGCTCTTTTCCTTCCTCATCGTCCTCGACCTGCCGCGTCTGAGTTCCAGCGTGCGTTCCCTGGAGAAATCCAGACTCGATTTCGTCTACCGGGAGGTGGCCGGCAGCATCCGCGATTTCGCCACGGTCCTGGGCAAGTCCCTGGAGGCGCAGTTCGCCATCGCCGTGCTGAACGCCATCCTGACGGCCGTGGGCGTGTCCCTGCTGGGACTTGGTTCGAGCATGGCCTTTCTGACGGTCATCGTCTTTCTGTGCAGCTTCATTCCCGTTCTGGGCGTTTTCATCAGCTCCGTGCCCATCTGCCTCATCGCCCTGCAGGCGTCGGGCCTGACGACCATGCTCCTGGCCATCGTCATGATCACGGTCATCCACCTCATCGAGGGGTACGTGCTGAACCCGAGGATCTACGGCTCCTACATGCGTATCAACCCGGTCATCGTGCTCTTCATCCTGACCATCGGGGCCAAGCTTTTCCATATCTGGGGACTGGTTCTGGGCGTGCCCATCTGCACATACATCTTCGGGCACGTCATCCAACGTTCTCAATCAGACGAAAAGGTTGCCGAGTCGGCGCCTTCGGAGCCGGCGCAGGGCTGAGCCCTCGGCAATGAACCGGTCCTGTGCGGCGAGCGCCGCGGACCGCAAGGACATGAACACGATTTGCAGGAGGAGAGCGTGAACAAGGGGCCCATCATCGTGATCGTCGAGGAGGCGTGCCTGTCCCGGAATGTGCTGGTCAAGGCCTTGCGGGCCTGGGGGTACGACTGCGCGGTGGCGGAGTCCGAGGAAACGGCCTGGGCCGCGCTCAATGCCGCCGCGGAGCCGAGGATCGTCCTGACCGACTGGCACGCCGACTTTCTGGACTGCGAGGAGTTTTTCAGCCGACTGCGCTCCGACGAGTCCCTGCGTGGCGCCTTTGTCATGGGCGGTGTGCCGCGCGGGGCGGTGGGCGCCATCCGGCGCTGCATCGCCGCCGGAGCCGACGACTACGTTTCCAGACCCTACGATCTCGACGATGTGCGGCTGCGGCTGCACAACGCCGCGAAGATGATGGGACGTGCCCCCCGTGGGCCCGTCTTCCCGGAGGAATAGCGTCGCTGCCCCCATGCGGCCTCTGCCCGTGAGCTCGGGCAGTCACGCCACGCTTTGGCTTGAAATGGAGAAAGCGTCCCGGAGTCGTTTCGGGGCGCTTTTTTTTCAGAGCGTCGCTGACCAGAAGAGGGCGTTTTTCTGGATGGCCATGTTCATCTCCGGCTGAATGAACTCGTGGCCCGCATCGACAAAGGGCAGGTATTCGATGCTCGCCTCCAGGGGGTGCAGCGAGCCGCCCCGGATTTTGGGGAAGAGGTTCTTGCGGGCCGGGGCGAGGCGGCCGAGGACTACGGGGACGGCCTGGAAGGCCTCTTTCTGCGGCAGCGTGACGGGATGCAGCGGGGTCTTCGGCAGCGTCTCCAGCACCGGGGCGTCGGGCTGGTAGAGGCTGACCTGGGCGCTCAGGTTCAGGAAGAGTTCCGGCCTGATCTTGAAGGCCGGGACCCGGAAGGAGAAGGCCGTTGATTCCATCCAGGGCAGCAGGGCCCTGGGCAGGTTGGTCAGCCGGATCAGGTCGGCCCAAGTCTCCAGGCGGAAGCCCTTGGCGCGGAAGCGCAGGTTCCAGAAGGGCAGGTACAGGGCAGGCTGCTCCGGCGTCTGCAGGAAGTGCGGCGTGACGCGCGACCCGCCCTCGGGGCCGGGCTCCCAGGCCGTGTCGCAGTGGGGGCAGGTCTGGACCAGGCTGCTTCGCTCCCCGACCAGATCCCAACCGCACTGGGGGCACAGCGTCGAGGAGAAGCGCAGGTGGCTGCCCGCCTTTTCGAGCTGGGTCTCGTCGATGCAGGCCGGTCCGAGGACCTTGCCCGTCAGCCCATCCACGAGGTCCTGGCCTTGAAAGACCGGCAGATGGATCAGGGACATGACATCGCCGACGCAGGCCGTGAGGCTCGGGCCGGACGCCGTGGCCAGGCCGGGAACGGCCTTGAGCAGCCTGGCCTTGAAGTCTCCGTTGCCGAAGGCCGGCGCCAGGAAGAGGCCAGGCGTGGTCGGTTCGACAAAGGACAGCTTCATGGCCTGGGTGCGCAGGCCCAGGGACGGGGACAGGGCCGGCATGTCCACGGCCAGCAGGCTCGAATCGAGGATCTTGTGGCGCAGGGCCAGCGGGTCGAGGACGAAGGCGTTGCCCCGGAAGCGCCAGTACGGGACGTAGACGAGTGTGTCCGGGCTTTCGATGCGCGGCTTCATGTAGTAGCTGAAAGGCCCGTCCGAGTGGATGAAGAGGCGGACCTGACAGAACGGACAGGCAAAGATCCTGTCCGTTTCGTCAAGCTCGACCGGCGCGCCGCACTGCGGGCATTGATGGGAGAGCAGGGCCTCGGTCATGCTCAGGCCATGCGCTCACCGCAGTGGTTGCAGAACGTGGATGAGGCCAGGTTCTCCTGGCCACAGGACGGGCATTTGACCGTTTCGCGGGCGTTCCCGGCCGGCTGGCCGCAGCGCGGGCAGAAGCGCGTGCCCGGCGCGAGGTTCTTGCCGCAGCCGCGGCACTGCTCGAAGACCACGAGCTGATGGCCGCAGGACGGGCAGAATCTGTCGTCCTGGCGGATGGGCTGGTGGCATTCGGGGCACTGCAGGCCCGGGGCCTGCGGCGCCTGCGCCGTCTGGCCGGCCATCTGCAAGGCCTGGGCCATGAGGGCCGGCATCATGAAGCCCACGCCCATGCCCATGGCATCCCCGGCCGCACCGGGGTTGGCGGCGGCCTTCTCCATGGCGCTGGCGGCCTTGAGCTGCATGAGCTTGTTCATGTCCTCGAACATGCCGAGCTTGGTCTTGTCGTCCATGGCCTTCTGGACTTCGGGCGGCGGCGTGATGGAATTGATGTAGAGCTGGTTCAGGGACAGGCCGAAGCGCCGGAAATCATCCTGCAGGCGCTGGCGCAGGCCGTCGGACCACTCTTCGTAGCGGCTGGGCAGGTTCAGGATGGTGTCCATGTTCTCGCCGAGGAAGTCGTTGAAGCGCGAGACGATGACCTTGCCGAGGTACTCGCTCAGGTCGGCCACGGAGAAGGAGGCCATGGTGCCCACCAGGGAATTGATGAACAGCAGGGGCTGCACGACCTGGATGTTGAACATGCCGTACGCCCGCAGGCGGATGAGCCCCAGTTCCGAGTCCTTGAAGGCCACGGGCTCTCGCGTGCCCCACTTCAGGTTCGCGAAGACCTTGGTGTTGATCATGTAGGCTTCGGCCCGCAGGGGGCTTTCCAGGCCCCAGGGGATGCCCATGATCTTGTTCAGGATGGGGATGTTGGCGGTCTTGAGGGTGTGCCGGCCTGGGCCGAAGACGTGCACGGCCTTGCCGTTGTAGAAGAAGATGCCGGCCTGGGACTCGCGCACGACCATCTGCGCGCCGTATTTGATCTCGCCGGACCCTTCCTGGGGGAAGCGGCGGGCGATTTCCTGTCCGCTGTCGTCAAACCATTCGATGAGTTCAAGAAAGAAGACATTGTTGGCGCCCATGGGCCCTCCGTGGCTGCGGTGTCGATCGGGCTTCCTTAGGACGAATCCCTTGCAATTACAACTTGGGACCCTTAGTGAACAGGGCACAATCCATGGAGGTCTTCATGCACACCGGCAAGGAAATCATGTCCGCGGCCGACATCGAGCGCTGCCTCGACCGCCTGGCCTGCCAGATCCTGGAACAGGTTCCCGAGCACGAATCCATCGCCCTGGTGGGCATCCAGCGCCGCGGCGCGGACCTCGCGGCCAGGCTGTGCAACCTGCTGTCGGAGCGCGCCGGCCAGAGCCTGCCCTGCGGCGAGCTGGACATCAACCTCTACCGCGACGACTGGACCACGTCCAAGTCCACCCCGAACATCAACGCCACGCGCATCGATTTTCCCGTCGAGGACAAGACCATCATCCTCATCGACGACGTCCTCTTCACCGGCCGGACCATCCGCAGCGCCCTGGAGGCCATCCTCGACTTCGGCCGGCCGCGGTGCGTCAAGCTCCTGGTCCTCATCGACCGCGGGCACCGCGAGTTGCCGATCCAGGCCGATTTCACCGGCAAGACCGTGTCCACCGAGCGCGACCGCCAGATCAACGTCTTCCTCAAGGAGCGCGACGGCCTGGACCAGGTCCTGCTGAACTGATCTCCCTTCCGCCGCAAACAACGAAGGCCGCCCTCCCTTGCGGGAAAGGCGGCCTTTTTTGCGTGGAAACGACCGGGCTAGATGAGTCCCTTGCCGGCCAAAAAGGCGCGCAGGCTATCGGCGTTGGCCGGGCTCATGGGCACCAGCGGCAGCCGCAGCTCCAGCTTGATGCGACCCATGAGGGCCAGGGAGGTCTTGGCCGGGATGGGGTTAGTCTCCAGGAACATCATGCGCGAGAAGGGTGCCAGCTCGAAATGCAGCTTCTGCGCCGTGGGCAGGTCGCCGGCGAACCAGGCCGCGCACATGCCGCTCATCTTGTCCGGCAGGATGTTGGAGACCACGGAGATGACGCCGCAGCCGCCTACGGACAGGAGCGGCAGGACCGTGAAGTCGTCGCCCGAGAGAACCTGGAAGTCCGGGCCGCAGTATTCGAGTACCTGGGAGACCTGGTTCAGGTCGCCCGTGGCTTCCTTGATGCCGATGACGTCCTTGATGTCCTTGTTCAGGCGGGCCACGGTGGCCGGCAGGAGGTTCACGCTGGTGCGGCCGGGCACGTTGTAGACGATGAAGGGCATGGACACTTCGGAGGCGATGCGCTTGAAGTGCTGGTACAGGCCCTCCTGGGTCGGCTTGTTGTAGTAGGGGGTGATGAGCAGCGCCCCGTCGGCCCCGGCCTCCTTGGCGTACCGCGTCAGCTCCACGGCCTCGGCCGTGTTGTTGGACCCGGCCCCGGCCAGGACAGGCACCCGTCCTTTGACCTGGTCCACGCAGATGCTGATGACGCGTTTGTGCTCCTCGTGGCTCATGGTCGCGGATTCGCCGGTGGTGCCGCAGGGCACAACGCCGTTGATGCCGCTCTGCACCTGCCATTCGATCAGCTGCCGGTAGGCTTCCTCGTCGATCTGGCCGCCTGAGAACGGAGTGACCAGGGCTGTGAAGGCTCCTTTGAATTGCATCGTTTCCTCCCGGGTTTGGGCTGTGGTTGTTGCGTGTGCCTGGGGGCTTTAGAGGCCCATGGCGGCCGGGCTGAACTCGCCCTGGTAGACGACGGTGGCCTTGCCGCGCAGGAAAATGTCCGATCCGTTCACGGTGATCCCGAGCACCTCTCCGCCGGAGGTGGTCACGCGGGCCGTGGCCCCGCACAGGCCCAGGGCGTGGGCCACGGCCACGGAGGCCGCGGCGCCCGTGCCGCAGGCGTAGGTCTCGTTCTCCACGCCGCGTTCGTAGGTGCGCAGCAGAAGTTCTCCGGGGCCGACCACCTGGATGAAGTTGGCGTTGGTCCCGGCCGGGGCGAAGCGTTCGTGGTAGCGCACCTTGGCGCCCAGGCCCCTGACGTCCAGGGCCTTCACGTCGTCCGTGACGATGACCGTGTGGGGCACGCCGGTGTTGGCGAAATGGGCGGTCCGGGTCTCGTCGCCGAGCTGCAGCGGGAAGTTCAGGGTCAGGTCTCGGGCCGGGGTCAGCTGCACCTCGACCTCGCCGGCTTCGGCGAAGACCTTGGCGTGGACGGGGCCGGCGTCGGTGAGCATGAAGTGCTCGGCCGGGGCCATGCCCAGGCGGTAGGCCAGCAGGGTCGCGCAGCGCGAGCCGTTGCCGCACATCTCGGCGCGCGAGCCGTCGGCGTTGAAGAAGTGCCAGCGCGTGGCGGCGCGGCCCGAGTCGTCCGCTTCGAGAAAGATGATGCCGTCGGCGCCGATGCTGAAGGCGTGGGGGCACAGGGCCCTGGCCCAGCCGGGCATGGCGTCGGGGGATATGGAGCGGGCGCGGTTGTCGATGACGATGAAGTCGTTGCCGCTGCCCTGCATCTTGTAGAAGGGCTGGGTGGGTCCGGAGAAAATGGACATGTCGTATCCTTGGGGGCAATCTATTATTGCTTTTCCGTTAGGGGGAATCGGCCGAAAATGCAAGAAATTGGCGTGTTACCGGGTGAAGATGGCCTGGATGTCCGGGGCCGAAGCGATGTTGTCGCCCAGGGGCTGGGACAGGGTCCGGACGGACTGCTCCGGCGCCCACACGATCTTCTCCCCCGGAGCGGGCAGGGCGGGGATGGTCACGGTGTGCACGTTCTTGCCCTTGGTGAAGGCGCGCACCCACAGCACCCGGTTGTCCCGCAGGTACAGCCCCGAGTAGCCGGGGCCTTCGCCCGAGCCCAAAATGATGTCGAACACGGGCTCGGCCTTGTCGATGAAGGCGTTTTCCCGCGCCGCGCCCCAGGTGCTCACGCCGATGACGAGGTTGAACTTTCCCTTGGCCCGCAGATTCCGGGCGTAGTCGACCAAGCGCTCCTCCATGGCCGGGTCGGTCCTGCCCGAGTCGGGGAAGAGGACGAAGGCCAGCCGCCCGCCGGGCACGTTCCGTTCGACCAGGGCCGGTTCGTCGAGGGGGGCCTGCCACGTGCGCGCGGGGCGCACTTTCGTTCCGTTCAGCACAGCAGCGTCGGCCGGGCTCAGCAGGAAGATGTCGTAACCCAGCATGCCGTAGGCCTGCTTGAGCTGTTCCACGGCCGCCGGATGCCGGTCGCCCTCGGTGCCGGGGACGGCGAATTCGTATCCGCCGTCGATGAACACCGCGCCGCCGTTCTCACGGACGGTCTTGAAGAAGGTGGCCCGCCGGGCCAACCCGCCGTAGGACTTGCCCCCTCAGGAGGGGCAGGGCGAGTGCTCGCCGTAGGTGTTGGCGGTGAAGACCAGGGCGGTTTCGGTCCCGGCCGTGGCGGAAAGGGGGGCGGCCGCCATGACCATGAGCAGCGCAGCGAGGAGGAGGTGTTTCATGGGCGTGTTCACATGTTTGATTTGAGGATGGGGCTGCGGGAGATGAGGTCCCGCAACCGGTCGCGGCGCTCCAGAATCTTGCGGGCGATCTCGCGGATGTCCTGGGCGGCCTGGCAGTTGGGGGCGAATTTGAGCAGTGGCACCTGGTGCCGCACGGATTCCGTGACCATGGGGTCGCGGTGGACCGCGCCAAGAAAGTTGACGGGCAGGTTCAGGAAATGCTCGCAGGCCTGGGACAGCCGGGTGAAGGCGTTCTTGGCCTCCTTGTCGGACTCCGCCATGTTGACGACGATCTGGAAGTTGCGAATCTGATGCTGGGTGCAGAGCACCTTGATGAGGGCGTAGCTGTCCGTCAGTGACGTGGGCTCGGGCGTGATGACCACGATGCGCTCCTGCGGCATGGCCGCAAAGGACAGCACCGTGGGGCTGATGCCCGCCCCGAGGTCCAGGAGGAGGAAGTCGTACTGCCGGAAGAGCGCGTCGAGCTTGTCCAGGAGCAGACTCTGCACGTCCTCGTCCAGTTCGACCAGTTCGGCCACGCCCGAGGCCGACGGCAGGAAGACGAACCCGTCCTTGGCCAGGGGCACGACCACGCTCTCTGCGCTCGTGCCGGCCAGGAGGTCCTGGATGTTCTTCTCAGGTGAAAGGCCCAGCAGGACGTCGAGGTTGGCCAGGCCCAGGTCCGCGTCCAGCAGGACCAGGGTCTGCCCCAGTTCGTGCAGGGCGAAGCCCAGGTTCAGTGTCAGGTTGGTCTTGCCCACGCCGCCCTTGCCGCTGGCCACGGAAATGCTGAAAGTCTTGTTCGAGTCGGTCATGTCAGTCCCTGTCCTCCCCGGTTTGCGGGGACGGAGCGAAGAATGAGGAGAAAAGGAAGCGCTTCTCGTTCTGGTGGACCAGGGAGCGGTCCTCGCCCAGGGAGAGGTCCAGAATCGGGGCGGTCTCGATGCGGTTCTTGCCCGCCCGCTTTGCGCGGTACATGGCCTGGTCCGCCTCCTCCATCAAGAGGGTCGCGTCCGGGACCTGCCGGCCGCGATAGCTGGCCACGCCCATGGACATGGTCACGGACAGCGCCGCATCGCCGCAGTGGATTCGGGACGAGATGATCGCGGCCTGAATCCGCTCCATCAGTTTGCAGGCCCGGAGCAGACCTGTTCCGGGCAGGAGAATGGCGAACTCCTCGCCGCCGATGCGGGCCGTCGTGTCGATCAGGCGCGTCTCGGCCTGCAGGACCGAAGCGATGGCCTTCAGCACCGTGTCCCCGCAGATGTGGCCGTAGGTGTCGTTAACGGCCTTGAAGTCGTCGAGGTCCATGACGCACAGCGTCAGCGGCGTTCTGAATCGGCCGCTGCGCTCCACCTCCAGGGCCATGGCCTGGTCGAATCCCCGGCGGTTGACCAGTCCGGTCAAAGGGTCCTGGCCCTGCAAGGTCGCCAGTTCCTCCATGTGCCGCTTGAGTTCCGCTAGCGCGGGGTACGCGCCGTCGTTCAGGGGCAGTACGAACCACTGCTCCATCCGTTTGCGCCTGAGCACCTGGGGCCAGGCCGGGTCCGAGCGGATCAGCCGGACCAGGGCCGAGACGTCCCCGCTCGTGGCGTGCAGCCGCAGCTCCCGTTCCAGGGTCTCCAGTTCGCCCAGGAGCGCCTCGTCCGAGGGCAGGTCAGGCAGAAGCATGGAGGTGGAGGAGGTAATTGTGGATGAATGCGTCGATGTTGCCGTCGAGCACCGCGTCGACATTGCTCGTCTCCGTGCCCGTGCGGTGGTCCTTGACCAGCCGGTAGGGCTGCAGCGTGTAGGTCCTGATCTGGGAGCCGAAGGCGATGGCGCCCTTGGCCACGTACTCGGCCTGCCGTTCGCTCGCGATCTTCTGCAGTTCCAGTTCGTAGAGGCGGGCCTTGAGGACTTTCATGGCCGCCTCCTTGTTCTTGTGCTGGGACTTCTCGTTCTGGCACTGGGCCACCAGCCCCGTGGGGATGTGCGTGATGCGCACGGCCGAGTCCGTGGTGTTGACGGACTGACCGCCGGGTCCGCTGGAGCGGAATATGTCCACGCGGATGTCCTCGTCGCGGACCTCGATCTCGATGTCCTGCCCCGCGTCGGGGTAGACGTCCACCGAAGCGAAGGAGGTGTGCCGCCTGCCGCTGGAGTCGAAGGGCGAGATGCGGATCAGGCGGTGCGTCCCCTTCTCGCCCTTGAGCTGGCCGTAGGCGTAGGGGCCGTGGATGTGCAGGGTCACGCTCTTCACGCCGGCCTCGTCGCCGGGCAGCAGGTCGAGGAGTTCGACCTTGAAGCCCGTGCGCTCGGCGAAGCGGCGGTACATGCGCAGGAGCATCTCCGCCCAGTCCTGGGACTCGGTGCCGCCGGCGCCGGGATGTATCTCCAGGATGGCTTCGCTGACGTCCTCGGGGTCGCTCAGCAGGGTGCGCATCTGCGCCCCTTCGAGCTTGGACTCCATTTCCGTCAGGGCGTCCTCCAGGGCGTGGAGCATCTCCTCGGTCTGCTCGGCCGCGGCCATTTCCAACCACTCCTGGGCGTTGTCGCGGGCGCGGGCCAGGTCTTCCCATTCACCCACGCGGCTTTCGAGCTGGGTCTTCTCCTGCAGGACCGGGGTCAGCAGGTCGGGCTTGTCCCAGACTCCGGGCGTGGAGAGCTGTTTTTCGATCTGCGCCAGGCGCTCCTTGTGGCCGCGAAGGTCAAAGACGCCTCCAGAAGTCGGTGAAGCGTTCGTCGAGCTGGGCTGCCTTGGCCTTGAGTTCCGAATATTGCAACATGGTGTGTGTCCGATCAGTGTCGTTTTCTGCCCCACTTGAGCCAGGCCAGGGTCAGCAGGACCAGGCCCAGGATGGGGAAGGTGGTGTGGATCAAAAGCATATGCTCGTGGTAAAAGGTCGTCTCTGTCAAGAGCGGCACGGCCGGGTCGTGCACAACCAGCGTGGCGAAAAGTTCCGAGGCTCCCTTGAGGCTCCCGTCGGGGCCGATGACGACGCTCACTCCCGTGTTCGTTGCGCGGATGATGGCGCGGTTCTGCTCCACGGCGCGCAGCACGGCCATGTGCAGGTGCTGCAGCGGGGCCGAGGAGCGCCCGAACCAGGCGTCGTTGCTGATGTTGACGAGCACGTTGGCCCCTGCCTCGACCCTGGCCTGGGCCAGTTCCGGGAAGATGGCCTCGTAGCAGATCAGAAGGCCCATGGCCATGGTGCCCGATGACAGGGGCGCGGAGTTGATGCCCGGCCGGAACTCGAACTGTCCCGGCACCAGCTTGGTGATGAAGGGCAGCCACTCACCCAGGGGTACGTACTCGCCGAAGGGCACCAGGTGCTCCTTGTCGTACCAGGAGACGACCTCGCCCCCCCGGTTCAGCAGGTAGGCGCGGTTGTGCAGCACGAACTGGGGGGCGCCGGGCTCCGTGGGCACGGAGTAGGCCGGGGATCCGGCCAGAAGCGGCACGCCTGCCTGCTTCACGGCTGCACGCACGGCGGTGGAGAAGTCCGACGGATCCTGGAAATAGAACGGCATGGCTGTCTCGGGCCAGACGACGAGATCCGGAGCGCTGCGTTCCACAGCTTCCCGGGTGAGTTTCACGTAGGTCGACAGGATCGAGGCCTGCAGGCTTTCGTCCCATTTGAGGCTCTGGTCGATGTTGCCCTGGATCATGCCGACCGACGCCGTGCCCACGGGTTCGGCCGGCGTGCGCAGGTAGGCCGGCAGCAGGCACAGGGCCAGGAGCGGCAGGAAGGCCAGGCCGGTGCGTAGGCGACCAGACGCCAGGACGTGCCCCATGGCGGCGACGACTCCGGACAGGCCGAAGCCGCCGATCCAGGCGGACAGTCCCAGCGTCGCCGGCCACGGGGCCAGGGCCGAGGCCAGGGTGATCCAGGGGAAGCCCGTCAGGAGATGGTTGCGCGCCAGTTCCAGCGACGCCCAGAGGAGCCCGCCCAGCAGCACGGCCAGGGGCGTGTGCAGCCGCGTGCGGACCACGTACATGGCCACGCAGAAGAGCCCGGCGTAGGCGGCCAGCACGGCGCCGACAAGGACCGGGCAGGGCAGGGCCAGGGCCCAGGGCAGGCCGCCGAAGTCGTGGACCGGAATGGCCAGCCAGTAGAGGCTGGCCGCGTACCCGGGCAGCGCGGTCAGCAGGCCCGTGCGGAAGGCGTGGCCGTAGCCCCGCGCCCTGGACGTCGCGAGGATCAGGGCCGCCGGCAGGAGCAGGACTGCCGGCGGGAAATGCGCCAGGGGGTTGGCGAAGCCGAACCACGCGCCGATGAGCGCCAGGCCCGCCGGTCCGAAACGGTACAGGAAGGAATCAGGACGGCTTGGTGACGAGAACCCACTGGATCTGTTTGACATCGGCTTCCTTGATGAGAAACGTGTGACCCTGCAGCTCCAGGGATTCGCCGGCTTCGGGGACGCGGCCGAGCTGTTCGCTGATGTATCCGCCGACGGTCTCGACCTGTTCGGACTCGAGCCGGATGGAGCATTCCTCGAAGAGGTCCTCCAGGCTCGTTCGTCCGGAAACGAGATAGGAACCGTCCTCTGCGGGCTGGATTTCCTCGGGGCGGACGGGGTCGTATTCGTCCTCGATGTCGCCGACGATTTCCTCCAGGACGTCCTCCAGGGTCAGCAGGCCGGCTGTTCCGCCGTACTCGTCCAGGACGATGGCCATGTGCTGCTTGTTGGTCTGGAAGTCCAGGAGGATGTTTTTGACGTTCTTGGTCTCCGGGATGAAATAGGGGGTACGCAGGACCTCGCTCATGCTTTCGGGGTGCTCGGCGCCCACGAAGAAGCGCAGGAGTTCCTTGCAGTGCAGGATGCCGACGATCTGGTCCTTGGTCTCCTTGTAGACGGGCATGCGCGAGTGCCCGCTCTCGAAGAATTTCGTGGCGACCTCGGTGATCGTCTCGTCGATTTCCGCGCAGACGATATCCGTGCGGGGGATCATGATTTCGTATGCCTGTTTGTCATCGAGCTGCAGCACGTTCAGAAGCATGGACATTTCGTCGTTCTGCAGTTCGCCGTCGTTCTTGGCCTCCTGGATCGCCTCTTCGAGATGGCATTCACCCCTGCGCGAGAAGAGGCGCCGTAGCGCGGTCCAAAGTCGACTGTCCGAGCCCTCATCCATAAATACGTCGTCCTCCCAAAATCAGGTTTCAGAGTGAAAAACGTCTGGCCTCTAAACGATTTCGCGTTCCCGGTAAAGCTCCAGATGCCGCTTGAAAACCCAGGTGACCAGCTCGTCGATGCCGTTCTCGGGCTCGATCTTGACCCAGTCGATGGTCTCGCTGCCGTCCGAGGAGCAGCACTCCACGAACTCGTAGCCGAGCATGTACTGGCCGTTGTCCAGGTCCTGCGTCTTGGTGCGCAGGCGCGCGGCCAGGAAGTAGGGGGGGACGGACAGGCCGCCGACGGGTTCGAGCTCCAGGCGCATGAAGAGCACGGGGTGCTTGGACACGAAATCCTCCAGCCCCGCGTAACGCGTCGGGTCGAAGGACAGCTTGATGCCGCCGCCCGAGAGATCCAGCACGTGCATCCCGGCGTGCTCGCCGCGGATGTACGTGGCCAGGGGCGCGGGCCATTTCTGCGGGTCTGGCTCGAAATGAAAGGAACCGTCCTCGGCGGCGGGCCAGACCCGGAAATCCTTGATGTCGCGCGGCGGCAGTTCCAGGCGCAGGTGGCGGCGCTTCTGGCCGAGTTCCACCCTGGGCGGGATTTCGAGCACCAGATGATGGAACTCCCCCTTGCGGTGCACGGCCTTCACCTCGGACACGAAGGTGTAGAAATAGGGTTCCCTGTTTTCGCGCGGGATGCGGAAGTAGCAGGCCATGAGCCTGCCGATCCAGCTGGACGACGGCGTCACGCCCAGCGGCATCTCGAGGGTGACGCCGTCGGGGGCGAGATCGACGAGGGAACAGGAGATGGTCTGGCGGGAGGCGGCGATGGGGTGGAAGCTCGCGTCCACGCGGCTGCGCATGAGCAGGGCCTGTTCGAGGATGGCCGAGATTTCTCGCGGGGCCGTGGTGATCCCGGACCGCTGCCTTCCGCCGTTCGCACCCCCGCGACGCCGCCACAGGGCGTAGCCCAGGAAGGCCGCCGCCACCAGCGCCGCCGTGGTCATGAGGAAGCTGCCCTCCGGCTGGTGCCCGCCGGGTTCCATCGCGTTGGCGGGAAACTGTCGCATCAGGCCGTCTGTCGAGGCCTGGAGAAAGTTGAGGTCGATCATCGTTTCAAGCTCGGTGGAGGTTGTTCCGGACGGCGGTCCGGCTTTTCGCCCATGGACACGTCTTCATCGTCTACATGAAGGTCGGCCGAAGAGAAAGAGGCCATCCGGCCGTCCTCCGGATTCGTCCGCTGTCCGGCATATCAGAGCAGGGAGGGCATGGGGCCGGGGCCTGAAGCGTCCAGCACGCCGCAGCCCAGCAGTTCGTCGAGTTCGGCCAGCAGGGCGTCCCGGTCGCGGGGCAGCCGTCCGGCCATGGGCAGGACGTTCGACCCGTGGTCCGCCCGGAAGACCGTGCGCCGCAGTTCGAGGCCGGCCAGGATGGCGCGCGTCTCGCGCACGGCCTCTTCCTCGGTCAGCTGCCGGAATCGGCCGCTTTCGATGCGCCGTTCAAGGGGTGTGCCCGGCACCGGGACCAGCCGCAGGAACGACAGCAGGTCGGGCTGCATGGCGTTGACGGCCGCGGCGGTCTCCCGCGCGTGGACTGCGGACAGGTCCCGCCCGCCGAGTCCCACGAGCACCATGGCCGACACGGCCAGGCCCGCCTGCCGGGCCCGCTTGCAGCCCCGAACCATGTCCTCGACGCTTCCGGCCTTGGCCATGTTCGCGAGCACCTGCGGGGAGCCGCTTTCCAGACCCAGGTAGAGGGTGTGCAGGCCCGCGCGCTGCAGACCGGCGAGTTCGGCGTCCGTTTTTGCCGCCAGGGCCTGGCCCGAGGCGTAGCAGTTGACGCGGGCCAGGCGCGGAAAGGCGGCACGCAGCCTGTCGAGAATGAAGGCGAGGGTCGGCGCGGACAGGGCCAGGACGTCGCCGTCGGCCAGGAAGACGCGCCGGGCGTCGGGCCGAAGCTTGGCCGCCTGCGCGACGGCCATCTCGATCTCGGCCGTGCCGTGCTCGCGGTAAGGCACGCCCCGGTACATGGCGCAGAAGGCGCAGGAGTTGTGAGGGCAGCCGTCGGCCACGCGGATGAGAACGCTGGCGGCTTCGGCCGGGGGGCGGAACATGGTGTGTCCGGAATTCGTCATGGCGTCGTCCGGGCCGTGCGGCCGCGGCAACGGCGGCGCATGGCCATTTTCGGGGATTGATCCCGGTGGGACGCTGGAAGTCGCCGCCCTGCCGGCAGGCCAGTGCTAGCGGTTCGCACGTGTGTTGACAAGGTCCGGCCGGCGCGCCTTCTCCTGCTTTTGCCAACCCGCCCCGGTGCTGGTATGGCTGACCGTCATGAAACACGGCATGCGCTTCGGCGACTTTCTCGATCTGGAATGGTTTCTGGAACAGGACCGGCTGGCCGACCCCGCCGCGACCTTGCGGCGCGACCGCAGGCTCGGGCTGGAGGCCCAAGAGGCCTCCGTGCCTGCGGAAGGCTTCGGCATGTTCTGGCTGCTCCGCCGCCGCGCCGACTCCGGGACGACGCCGGCGTCGGTTCTGGCCTCGGGACTGAACGTCCTGCGCCTCATCCTGGCCGTGGCCGGACTGGCCGCGGGGGCGTCGCTGGTCAGGGGCCTGCTCGCGTACGCCGGCGCGGAGCCCGTCAACGTCTCGGTCTTCCTGCTTCTGGCCGTCTTCCCGCAGGCGGGGCTCTGTCTGCTGGCCGCGCTGCTTCTTGCGGCCAGGGCCATGGGGCTGGGGCAGTTCCGCATCCCGGCCCGTCCGTTGTTCAGCCTGCTGTGGCGTAGGCAGGGGCGGCTCGGGGCGCAGGCCGGTTTCCTGCGCACCCTTTTTCTGGGGCAGGGCTGGCCGGCGCGCATGCTGGCCTGGCAATGCCTGGGGCTCCTGCACCTGGGCGGGCTGAGCCTGGCCATCGGCTCCTTGGCGGCGCTGCTGGTCGGCGTGACGGTCACGGACCTGGCCTTCGGCTGGCAGTCGACCCTGCAGGTCGGGGCGCAGGGCATGCACGCGCTGGTGTCCCTGTTTGCGCTGCCGTGGTCCTGGCTGCCCGCGCAGTGGGGCCTGACGCCGACCATGGGACAGATCGAGGGCAGCCGCATCGTCCTCAAGGAGGGCATCTCGACCCTGGCCAGCGCGGACCTCGTCGCCTGGTGGCCGTTTCTGGCCATGTGCCTGCTGACCTACGCCCTGCTGCCGCGGCTCGTCCTGCTGGGTTTCACCCGCCGCGCCCTGCGGCGGCTGGAAAGGGGCTTTGCCCACCCCGCCCTGGGGCGCATCGCGGACCGCATGCGTTCACCCCTGGTCGCAACATCGGATTCCTCGGAGGCCGTGTCCAAGGCGCTGCCTCTCCGGACCGCGACGCCCGGAGATGGTGTCGCGCCCGACGGCCAAGCCGGGGCCGACGGCGCCGGATGCGTGTTTCTGCTGCCGCCCGAACTGGAGGGGCGCGTCGCCGGGGAGGACCTGGCCGCCACGGCGCTGCGCGTCGGCGGCGAAGCTCCGGTGCGCATCGTCTCCGCCGCCCTGGAGAGCGGCGACGTGCGGCGGGTTCTGGCCGAGTGCGCCGGACTGGAATGGACCGGCGGCCGTGAACGCTACGTCGTGCTGGTGGAGGCGTGGCAGCCGCCCATCAGGGAGAATCTCCAGGCCCTCGAAATCTTGGGGCGCGACGAGGCGGGAGGGCGCAGCCTGACACTCGTGCTCTGCGGCCGCCCCGCCAAGGGCCGCTGGCTGACCGCGGCGTCCGCGGTGGACCGGGAGGTCTGGTCCGCGGCCGTCGAACGGCTCGCGCCGCTCAGAATCGACATCTTCGGAGCTGAAAGATGAGCGACATGCCGGTATTCGCCGTCATTGGACACCCCAACGAAGGCAAGTCCTCGGTGGTGGCCACCCTCGTCGAGAACGACGCCATCCGCGTGAGCCCAAGGCCCGGGGAAACCGTGGAGGCCAAGGCCTACCCGGTGTCCATCGACGGCCGGGAGGTCATCGCCTTCGTCGACACGCCGGGCTTCCAGAACCCCGTGCAGACCCTGGGCTGGCTGCGCAAGTATTCTGGTTCCGAGTCCGAACTGCTGCCGGCCTTTTTGGCCGAGTTCGCCGACGACCCGGGCATGGCCCACGAATGCGAGCTGCTGACGCCGGTCATCGCAGGCGCAGGCATCATCTACGTTCTCGACGCCTCGCGGCCCATGCGGCAGGTGGACAAGGCCGAGATGGAGATCATGCGCCTGACGGGCCGACCGCGCATGGCCATCCTGAACTGCAAGACGGGCGAGGAGGAATTCCTGGAGGAGTGGAAGGCCGAGCTGCGCAGGCACTTCAACATGGTCCGCGTCTTCAACGCCCTGCGGGCCACCTTCGCCGAACGCCTGCGTCTCCTGGAGAGCCTGCGCGCCCTGGAGCAGGACTGGGAGGGGGCCCTGGGCCGGGTCGTGGACGCCTTCGCCCGCGACTGGAAGCGGCGCAATGCCGAATGCGCGTCTCTGGCCGTGGATTTTCTGCGGCGCGTCCTGACCATGAGCGAGTCTGCCCCCCTGGCCGAGGACGAGGACCGGGCCGACAAGGAGGCCGTGCTGGCCAGGCGGCTGGAGGAGCGCATCCGGGCCGAGGAGGGGCGGCTGCACGACCAGGTCTGCCTGCAGTTCCGCCACGACAGGCGCTCCTTCGCCCTGCCGGAGCAGTCCGTGCTGCGCGAGGACCTTTTTTCGACCACCACCTGGACCGTCTTCGGCCTGAGCAGGACCAGGCTCGTGGCCGCGGCCGTGGCCGCCGGCGGCGCGGCCGGGGCGGCCCTGGACCTGGCCACCCTCGGGCACAGCCTGGGGATTTTCGCCGGCGTGGGCGGCGCGGCCGCGGGGCTGGCCGCGCTGTTCAAGGGGGAAGGGCTGGTCAGGGGGCGGCTCATGGGCCTGGGCATCGGCCGGCGGCGCGTGCAGGTCGGGCCCCTGGGCGCGGTGCAGTGGGTCTACATCCTGCTGGACCGCCTGCTCATGCACTACTGGTACGTGATCCACTGGTCCCACGCCGTGCGCGACAAGGATTTCCTGCCGGTCCCGGCAGACGGCGGCAAGCAGGGCCTGACCGGCACCTGGGATCGCGAGGCCCGGGCCCTGTGCGCGGAGTTCTTCAAGGCGGTCAGGGACGGCGGCACGGACAGGGCCATGGCCCTGGAGGCGGACCTGCGCAGGCTGCTGGAGGGGGAACTGGACCGGATGTCGCGGCTGTAGGCCACGGCGGGCGGGGGCTATCTTCTGTTGGCCGCCCAGAGATGCAATGACATGACGAAGGTCGCGGCGGTCTCGAAGCGCAGGATGCTCGGGCCCAGGCCGACCGGGGTGAAGCCGTGCTCCACGAAGGCGCGGGCCTCCGGGTCCTCCAGTCCGCCCTCGGGGCCCAGGACCGCCACGCAGCCTCGGGGATGGACCAGCGCGTCCGGCTCCACGAGGCGGCTGTCCTCCTTTTCCCAGCACAGCACGTTCGAACCCATGCCTGCAGCGGCCAGGGCAACGTTCCCGGGCCCGGCGAAAGTCCGGATCTCGGGCAGCCAGGCCGTGCCGCACTGCTTGGCCGCGGCGATGAGCTGGCGTTCCCAACCTTCCTTCCCGTCCTCGGGGACCTCACCCTGGGACCTGGCGGCCTGCCAGAACCACACGGCCGCCGCACCGAGTTCCACGGCCTTTTCCAGCAGAAAGCCCCGCCGCAGCCCCTTGGACCAGCCTACGGCCAGGGTCAGGGGAAAGGCCGACGCGGGCGCGGCATGCTCCTCGACGAGGACCAGGCCCGCATCCCGCTTGCCGATCCGTTCGATGCGGAAGATCCCCCATCGTCCGCATCCGTCGAAGAGGCGCACCGTGTCGCCGACCCTGGCGCGCAGCACTCGGGTCAGGTGGCGGGCCTCCTCGCCGTCCAGCACGAAAGGCTCCCGCCACAGGGCGGGAGCCAGATGGAAGGAATTGAGGCGCGGCATCAGCCCAGTTTTCTGCGGGCCGTGCCGGCGGTGAAGAAGGGCATGTCGACGCGGGCGGCCTCAAGGCTGGTCCGCGCGCCCTTGATGGTGAAGGCCGTCTGCTCGGCCATGTCGGCGCGCACGTAGGCCATGGCCACGCAGCAGCCCAGGCTCGGCGCGATGGAGCCGCTGGTGACGATGCCGACCTTGGTCTCGCCGACAAAAACCTCGTCGTAATGGCGGGCGCTGCGGCGTCCCTCGATGCGCAGGCCGATGAGCCTTTCACGCACCGTATCGAGCCCCGCCTTGCCGATGAAGTCGGCCTCGCTCTTGAGCATGGCCCCGTAACCAGCCTCGACGGGCGTGTGCTCGGTGTCCAGGTCCTGTCCGTAGAGGGGCAGGCCCACTTCCAGACGCAGGGTGTCGCGAGCGCCCAGGCCCGCCGGGCGCACGTCTGGGTCTGCCATGAGGTGGTCCCACAGGACCTGCGCCTTGGCCCAGGGCAGGTAGAACTCGTAGCCCAGTTCGCCCGTGTAGCCCGTGCGGCTGACGATGAGCCTGAAGCCGTCGACCTCCGCCTCCCGGAAGCCGAAATAGCCCAGGGTCGCCCAGTCTCCGGGGATGACCCTGGACAGGACGTCGAAGGATGCCGGGCCCTGCAGGTCGATTTTGGCGATGCCGAAGCTCTGGTTGACGAAGGTCAGGTCCTTGGGGAGGAGCGAACCGATCCAGGCGAAGTCAGAGTCGATGCAGGCGCCGTTGACCACGAGCATGTACTTGTCCGTTTCCAGACGGTAGACGATGAGGTCGTCCAGCACGCCGCCCTTCTCGTTCAGAAGGAAGCCGTAGCGGCACTTGCCCGGGGCCAGGCTGGCCAGATTGTGGGTCACGATCCGGGCCAGGGCGTCGGTGGCGCCGTCGCCGGCCAGGAGAAACTCGCCCATGTGGGAGATGTCGAAGATGGAGGCGGCGGCTCGGGTGTGCTTGTGCTCCTCGAGGATGCCCACGTACTGGACCGGCATGTCCCAGCCCGCGAAGGGGACCATCCTGGCGCCGTTGTCCTTGTGCCAGGCGTGAAGGGGGGTGGTCAGCAATTCGGACATAGGTGTATCCCGCTGTTAAAGGATGAGGAAAATCATGTTTCGGCCCTTGTTTTGCGTATGGCCCTCAGTTCGTCAACCAGGGAGACGAGCCTGCGGTAGAGCTTCTTGATGCGCAGGCCGTTTTCCGTGAGTTCCTCGTCCTTTTCCCGGACGTAGGTTCGGATCAGGTAGCGGTCGTTGAGCATGGCTTCGGCGAAGTGGATGGCCTGGTTGATGAGGGGCTCGAAAAAGGTTGCGAACTCGAACTTGAGCTCCGAGATCAGGGCCGTGGCCAGGGTCAGCGCCTCAAGATACGAGATTCTCCTGCCTTTGTGGAGCCGGTCCTTGAGGTCTTCGAGCTGCTTGATCTTGCGGGCCTGCTTGATGAAGCTGTAGGACCCCCAGACCTCCTGGTAGAGGTCACGCAGGTCCTCGAATTCGTCGGTCAGTTCCGGGTCGGCGAGGTAGCCGTCGAGGACGTGCACGATCTCGGCGTAGAATTCGTCGGAGTAGGCGATCATGCGCCGCTGGTGCTTGCAAAGCCACGAGTGCAGGAACTTCAGGCGGTTCGCGTGGCTCTCGGTGTTTTCCACGAGTTCGTTGCGCTTGTACACGGCCGTGCCGACGAACTCGCCGCGCACGATGTCGTTGAGCTTGAGGCTCATGGTGTAGGTGTCCTTGACCAGGTTGACCGACGTGCAGACGCGGCCGGTCAGGGGGTGCACGATCTCCTGCCGCAGCACGGACAGGGCGCGGTCCTGGCGGACGTTGTTGGGGTCGAACTTGTGCTGGCTGTAGACCACGCGCAGGATGACCGCCCGTTTCCTGCGGTCCAGGAAAAAGCCCTCGCTTTCGAGGAAATCGAGGGTCTCCGCGGCCTTGGTCTCGACCGGCACCAGGGCGACCTTTTCCACCTGCGGGTAGGGCTGCCCCGGTTCCGTACTGTAGATGGAGGTCAGGGTGCGGTCCGACTGGCCCAGGGCCTTGATCAGGAAGCGCTCGCCCATCTTGTGCAGGCGCCGGGCGAAGATGGCGGCCGAGGTCTTGCGCTCCGAGGAGATGGGGTAGCCGTACAGCTCCATCAGGAACTGGTACACGAACTCGCGGTTGCGTTCGTACAGGACGTTGTCGTCGGGACGGAACTTGCGCGCCTTGAGCCCGAATCGCTTGAGTTCCGTGTCCAGGTCCGAGGGCAGGGACGCGTAGATTCCGGAAAGGTAGAACTGCCCTTCCCGGTCCAGGGACATGACATGGGCGCGGTCCATGCGCGAGAGGTAGCCGACGAGCAGGCTGTAGCTGGCGATGTCCGAGATCTGGCGGTCCTGGGTGTCGGCTTGGAACTGTTCGCGCAGTTCACGCGGCAGATGGTCCAGGAAGGCGTCCAGGTTGCTGCCGTGCAGAGGGCTTTCCAGGACGCAGGTGTCACCTGTCGCCCGAAGGTCGGGGTCGCGGCAGGTGTGCAGGAGGTCGAACTGGAAGACCTCGTTGAAATAGTCCAGGGGGCGCTCGAAGGCGACCATGGAGAAACCCGGAAGCTCGGGGTATTCCGTCAGGTTCGGTTCGAAGGAGGGGAGCAGGTCGCGTGCGTAGACGAGGGGATAGTTGCGTTGTTCGGCATACGGTTTGAGCAGGCAGTGCCGGATGTGAACGTAATCAAGAAAAGTCCGCAGTTCACCCAGGCTGCGTAGGGGTGCTTTCGGCAGCAACTGTCCGTTCTTCAGGGCGGCCAGGGACGGAATTTTCGAGAAGGCTTTGAACCAGGACATGCGGACGGCCAACTATCCCATTGTGTTTGTTACCGTTGTGTGTAGACTGTGTGGCATGTTTTGCCCTGTCCGTAAACTGGATTTTCCAGATGATCCGACCCGTGCCGGCATGGTTGCCGCCGGTCACGTTTCCCTCTATGTCCGTCTGACCGGACTCGCGTCCGGCTCCGTCCCGGAACGCAGCAAGAGCGCACGCATCACATGACCACGACAAAATATCCGTCCCTGAACAGGCTGCTGGAAAGCATCGGAAGCGTCTTCGACGCCTATTCCGTGGTGCTGTTCTGCCGCAACCCCGAAGGCCGCTTCGACCTGAGCGCGTCCTTCAGCCTGGGGGATTCCATCCGCAAGGACTTGTGCATCGACCCGGGGTACGGCCTCGTCGGCTGGATCCTGAAGAACAACGCGCCCCTGTCCGTGGAGAAGTTCGACGAGAAGAACACGTTCCTGGGCTATTACGGCTCGGAGCAGGAAGAACAGATCAAGGTCTTCGTGGGCTGCCCCCTGCCCGGGGGCTTGGGCGCCCTGTGCATGGACAGCAAGAAGACCTACGCCTTCACCTCCAAGGACCAGCGCGTGCTGTCGCTGTTCGCCGGGGTGGTCGCGGCCATCGTCGACGACGTGGGCGCGGCCGGGGTGTCCAGCCGCGAGCAGGCCCTCTACGGCATCCTGCAGCAGGTCTACGCCCTGCGCGAGCAGCACCCTCGGTGGTCGGACTTTCTGAACCGCTACCTGGCCCTGCTGGCCGGGGCCTGCGGCTACGAGTACTCCTTTCTCGTGGTCAGCGACGAGTGGGGCGACAACTATCTGCTCGAAGGCAGCAATAAGCCCTTCATGCCCGACAACGTGGCCGCCCGGCAGACCTTCAGCACGGGCAGCGGTCTTCTGGGCTGGGTCTTCAAGAAGAACCGGTCGATCTTTTTCGGCGACGGCAAGAGCGAGTTGGGGCGCACCCCGCTTTTCGGGCGCGACGTCCCGGGCCCGGCCCTGAACACGCTGCTGGCCCTGCCCCTGAAGGTGCACCGGCGCTGCCGCGGCGTGCTGGTCTTCGGCGACCGCGAGTGCCGCGTCATCGACGAGGAAATCCGCGCCTTCGCCAGGATGGCGGCCGACTACCTGGCGCTTTTCCTGGAGAACCTGTATTTGAAGAACAAGGTCAAGCAGCTCGCCCCGCCGATCCTGGCGGAATTCGACGAGCCCTCCGAATCCGACAACCCCGACTCACATCCGTAAGCAGGTAGGGCCTTCATGTTTTTCAGCAAGCTTTTCGGCTTTCTCGGCAAGAATCTGGCCATGGACCTCGGCACTGCCAACACGCTTCTCTACTCCCCCAAGGACGGCATCGTGCTCAACGAGCCCTCGGTGGTGGCACTCGACGTGCGCAACGACTCCATCCTGGCCGTGGGCCGCGAGGCCAAGGAATACCTCGGCCGCACCCCGGACCGCATCAGGGCCGTGCGCCCCTTGAAGGACGGCGTCATCGCCGACTTCGAGGTGACCAAGGCCATGATCTCCTATTTCGTGCGCAAGGTCATCACGGGCATGCGCATCGTCAAGCCGCGCATGGTCATCTGCGTGCCCGCGGGCATCACCCAGGTCGAGAAGCGGGCCGTGGTCGAGTCGGCCCTGCAGGCTGGCGCGCGCGAGGTCAAGCTCATCGAGGAGCCCATGGCCGCGGCCATCGGCGCCGGGCTGCCCATCCACGAGCCGCGCGGCAACATGGTCGTGGACATCGGCGGCGGCACCACGGAGGTGGCGGTCATCTCCCTTTCGGCCGTGGCCTATTCCGAGTCCGTGCGCATCGCCGGCGACGAGCTCAACGACGCCATCCAGCGCTACGTGCAGGACGAGTTCCAGCTCCTGATCGGCGAGAACATGGCCGAGGCGGCCAAGATCCAGATCGCCTCCGCCGTGCCCCTGGCCGAGCCCCTGCAGTACCGCGTGGCCGGCAAGAATCTCGTGGACGGCAACCCCAAGTCCGTGGTCCTGACCGACTCCCATGTGCGCGAGGCCATCAAGGAGCCCGTGGCGGCCATCGTCGCCGCCGTGCGCCGGGCCTTGGAGAAGACGCCGCCCGAACTGGTGGCCGACATCGCCACCAACGGCCTCCTGCTGGCCGGCGGCGGGGCGCTCCTCAAGGGTCTGGACAAGCTCATCACGCAGCAGAGCGCCCTCATGGTGCACATCGACGACGACCCGCTGACCACGGTGGTGCGCGGCACGGGCCGTTCCCTGGAGGACGAGGCGACCTTCTCCAAGGTCTATATCAACTAGGCGCGTTCGTGAGGCGGGTCCGCCAGACCGTCAGCAGGTCCGGCGAGAGCTGTTCGGGGAAGGAGGAGACCAGGGCGTCGAGTTCGTCCCGGTCCACGAAGAGGAAGGAGAGGTCCCCGGCGAGGGCCTGGACGGCCTTGTCCGGCAGTTCGGCCTCGAAGACCTCGACGATCTCGGCCCCCGTGCCGGCGCCCGCGTTCAGCGTGCGCACGTGCCGCAGGCTGTCCCCC
Organism: Desulfomicrobium escambiense DSM 10707; assembly: GCF_000428825.1. Lineage (NCBI taxonomy): Bacteria > Pseudomonadati > Thermodesulfobacteriota > Desulfovibrionia > Desulfovibrionales > Desulfomicrobiaceae > Desulfomicrobium > Desulfomicrobium escambiense. The sequence continues at coordinate 105,376 of NZ_AUAR01000010.1, forward strand.
AGATCGGCCGCAGCCGCGGGCAGACGGTTCTGCGCCGCCTCCTCGGCCGCCTCCTCGGCGCCGATATGGCCGCTCCCGGCCACGTCCCAGCGCCCGGGATGCAGGGAGTGGTCGGCTGGCAGCCTGCGCAGGGCGAGGCGTCCGCGGCGGTCCGTGAGCAGCAGCAGGACGCCGCGGTGCGAGAGTCCCTGCGCATGGACCTCCTCGGGGGACATGACGGCCAGGGGGCGGTTCTCGGCATCCACCACATAAATCCTGTCCGGACTCGATTCCGTCGACATGGGCACCCGCACTTTTTTTCAGGATTGAACACAATGCACGAATCCGGCCTGCACACCCGCCTGCTCGGGCCCGAAGACGCCCGGGCCCTGGCCGGCCTGGAAGCCTCCGTCTTCGACGACCCCTGGGACGCCGGGCGGTTCGAAACCCTCCTGGGGCAGGACCGCTTCTTCGCGGTCGGGGTGTTCGAAGGCCCGCGCATGGTCGCCTATCTGACCGCCTACATCGTGGCGGGCGAACTGGAAATAGTCAACGTCGCCGTGGACGGCGCCCGCCGCGGGCAGGGCATCGGCGGGGCGCTGCTGCGGTACTGCCTGGAGCGGGCGCGTCTTCTGGGCGCGCAGCGCGCGGTGCTGGAGGTGCGCAGCGGCAACGCGGCGGCCCGGGCCCTTTACAAAAGCTGCGGTTTCACGCAGGCCGGGCTGCGCAAGGGCTACTACGCCGACAGCGGCGAGGACGCCCTGGTGCTGGAGTGGCCGGCCCCGCACGATTCCTGAGGCGCTTGGTCGGCGTGCAACGAATGAAACACATCCAAGGAGAAACCATCATGATAGTCATGGAAACGTCCATGGGGACGATGAAGATCGAACTGTTCGAGGACAAGGCCCCCATCACCTGCGAAAACTTCCTGAACTACGTGCGCGACGGGTTCTACGACGGGACCATCTTCCACCGCGTCATCCCGAACTTCGTCCTGCAGGGCGGCGGCATGACCGAGGGCATGCGCGAGAAGCAGACTGGAAAGCCCATCAAGAACGAAGCCGACAACGGCCTGAAGAACTTGCGCGGCAGCCTGTCCATGGCCCGCACCCAGGTCGTCGACAGCGCGACCTCCCAGTTCTTCATCAACCTGCGCGACAACGCCTTCCTGGACCACGGCGCGCGCGACTTCGGGTATGCCGTGTTCGCCCGCGTGACCGAGGGGCTGGAGGTCATGGACGCCATCGCCGCCGTGGCGACGGGCAACCACGGTTTTCACCAGGACGTGCCCAAGGAACCGGTCCTCATCACCCGCGTGTATATAGAGGAATAGGCCGTGGTGCGGCTGCGGACCGCCTTCCCCTTTTCCAGCGGCCACGTGCAGACGCTTTTCCCGCACGTTTTCCGGGTCCGGGCGCGGGTGCCGTACGAGCGCCAGCGCCTGGAGACGTCGGACGGGGATTTCGTCGATCTGGACTGGTCGCGGACGGGGTCGGACCGGCTGGCGCTCGTCCTGCACGGCCTGGAAGGGCATTCGCGCAGCAAGTACGTGCTCGGCATGGCCAGGGCCGCCAGGCATCACGGCCTGGATGTCCTGGCCATGAACCACCGCAGCTGCGGCGGCGAGCTCAACCGCAAGCCGACCATGTACCATTCGGGATGGACCCGGGACCTGCATGAGGTCCTGCTTATGGTCGAGTCCCTGGGGCGCTACCGCAGCGTCGACCTGGTGGGCTTCAGCCTCGGCGCTAACGTCGTGCTCAAGTACCTGGGCGAGGACCCGGCGCAGGTCCCGGGTATCGTGCGCCGGGCGGTGGCCCTGTCCGTGCCGTGCGACCTGGAGGACGCGGCCGGGGCCCTGGAGCGCCCGGAATGCGCCATCTACATGCGCTACCTGCTTGACCTGCTGCGAAAGAAGATTATCCGGAAGAGTCGGGTCTTTCCCGGCGTGTTCGACCTGACGGACATGCACAGGCTGCGGACCTTCCGCCAGTTCGACGACAGGTTCACGGCGCCCATGCACGGGTTTCGGGACGCCCTCGATTACTGGCGGCGTTCCAGCTCCAGGCAGTTCCTGGGCAACATCGAGCACAGGACGTGCCTCATCAACGCCGCCAACGACCCCTTCCTGGGTCCGCGCTGCTTTCCCGTGGACGAGGTCCGCGACAGTCAGACCGTGTCCATGGTCATGCCGCAGACCGGCGGGCATGTCGGTTTCGTGGGCTCGGGAAATCCTGGGTGGATGTACTGGTCGGAGTGGATTGCCATGCGCTTTGTGCAGTACCCGGATTGTCCTGATGTGCAAAATTGCGTCGTCCGTTGACGCGCTGAGACGAATTTGTGCACCATTGTGCGCATTCGTGCGCATCGGCTGATGCGCTGCAGTGTGCGGCCGGGCAATGGAGAAGATGGCACGCCCTATGCTTTCGCCTTCACCTCGTAGCAACGGAGGTATCTCATGAAATACGCGATTCGTTCCCTGGCATTGCTTTGCCTGTTCCTGGCGTCGGCCGCCACGGCCGCCCAACTACCGGACTTCACGGATCTGGCCGAGACATCGGGCCGGGCCGTGGTCAACATCAGCACGGTCAAGGTGGTCAAGGGACAGCCGAACATGCAGCAGTTTTTCCGGCAGACCCCGCGCGGCCAGCACCCCTTCGGCGACTTTTTCGACCAGTTCGAGCGCTTTTTCGGCGAGCAGGGGCGGGTGCCCCGCGAGCAGCGCTCCCTGGGTTCGGGCTTCGTCATGTCTGCCGACGGGTACATAGTGACCAACAACCACGTCGTTGAGGGCGCCGATTCCATTAAGGTCAACCTGCGCGCCGACGGCAACGGCGAGGTTTCCTACGACGCCGAGGTCGTAGGCACGGACAAGGAGACGGACCTGGCCCTGCTCAAGATCGCGCCCAAGGGCTCCCTGCCGTACCTGACCTTCGGCGATTCCGACGTCCTCAAGGTCGGCCAGTGGGTCATGGCCATAGGCAACCCCTTCGGCCTGGACCACACCGTCACGGCCGGCATCGTCAGCGCCAAGGGACGGACCATCGGCGCCGGACCCTACGACAATTTCATCCAGACCGACGCGTCCATCAACCCCGGCAACAGCGGCGGGCCGCTCATTAACCTCGACGGCCAAGTCATCGGCATCAACACGGCCATCATCGCCTCGGGGCAGGGCATCGGTTTCGCCATCCCCAGCAGCCTGGCCCGGCAGGTCATCGACCAGCTCAAGGAATACAAGACCGTCAAGCGCGGCTGGCTCGGCGTGTCCATCCAGGACGTGGACGCCAACTCCGCCAAGGCCCTGGGCCTGAAGGACGCCAAGGGCGCTCTCGTTTCCTCCGTCACCCCCGGCGACCCGGCCGACAAGGCGGGAATCAGGGCAGGCGACGTCATCACGGCCGTTGACGGGGTCGAGGTGGCCGATGCCGGCGACCTGACCCGCAAGATCGGCGACCTGCTGCCCGGCGCCAAGGTCGGCGTGACCGTGTGGCGCGACGGCAAGACCGTGAAACTGACCCTGGTCCTTGGCGAGCGCAACGCCGAGAAGGTGGCCCAGGCCAGCCCGGGCGGCTCCCCCGAAGCTCCCGGCGAGGCCGTGCTGGGTCTGAGCGTGCGGCCGGTGACCGAAGCCGAAGCGGGGGCCCTGGATCTCGATCGCGCCATGGGCCTGCTGGTGGTCGAGGTGGCGGAAGGTTCTCCCGCTGCCCAGAGCGGCCTCGCCCCCGGCGACGTCGTCCTCGAGGCCAACGGGAAGCCCGTGAACACCACCAAGGCCCTGCAGGATGTCATCGCCGGCGACGCCAAGGGCAAGGGCGTGGTCATGCTCCTTCTCAAGCGCCAGGGACGCAACGTGTTCCGGACCATCCCGTTGTCATGACGGCACAAAGCGCCCGTAAGGGCGCTTTGTCGCGAGGACGGACATGACGCAGGAACTCACGGCCGGGTGCAAGGTGAACCTCTACCTGGACATCGTCGGGGTGCGGGAGGATGGCTACCACGAGATCGAAAGCCTCTTCTACCCGTTGCCCGCGCCCTGCGACGTCCTGACGGTGAGCGAGGGCGGGGATGGCTTCCGCTTGACCTGTTCGGACCCGTCCCTGGCCGCGGGGGAGAACATCCTGACGCGGGCCTACGAGCGCTTTGCCGCGGCCACCGGGTTCGCACCGGGCCTGGCCGTGCACCTGAACAAGGGCATCCCCATGGGCGCGGGTCTCGGCGGGGGCAGCAGCGATGCCGCGACACTGCTTACGTGGCTCAACGGCAGGGCCGGCCGCAAGGCTCTGGGCTCGAATGCACTGGCGGAACTGGCTTTGACCCTGGGGGCCGACGTGCCCTTTTTCCTGGCCAACGCCCCGGCCTGGGTCACGGGCATCGGGGAAGGGCTCGAACCCGTGCCCATGAACCTGGACGACTACGTCGTGCTGGTCGTCTGCCCGCAGGTGCACGTCAACACGGCATGGGCCTACAGACGTTACGACGAGATGCTGGCGCAGGGACTGGTGCGGTCAAGAAAAGAGTTGACACTGAATTTTAGCCCTATTAAGAATGTTTGCTTCACGAAACCGCCCGAGCTCTGGAATAGCTTTGAGAAAGTTGTTTTTCAAGGATTTCCGGTGCTTTACGGTATCAAAGAGCTGATTCTGGATGGTTTTGCCGAAGCATGTGTCATGAGCGGCAGCGGCTCCAGCTTTGTGGCTCTTTTTTCGTCTTCTGAGAATGCCGCGCGGTGCGCCGGCAGGCTGCGCTCCCTCGGGCACGCCTGCTACGGCATTCATTCCGGGAGGCCAGTGCGGCTGGATTCGTGAGGGTTTTCTGGTCGGGCTGCGGGTCCACAAACCTGGCGGTCTTTTTGTTTTACTCGGGGGAGCCGTAGGCCGGACAAGGCCGGGCGACCTGTGTTGGGGCGTCGCCAAGCTGGCAAGGCAACGGGTTTTGGTTCCGTCATTCGGAGGTTCGAATCCTCCCGCCCCAGCCATACACTCTGAAGGAAAGACTATGCCACGCGTCGGTGAACTGAAAATCGTCACGGGGACCGCGAACCCCGCCCTGGCCGCCCGCATCTGCGATCATCTGGGCTGCAAGATCACTCCGTCCCTGGTCGACGTTTTCAGCGACGGCGAGATTCGGATCGAGATGGGTGACAACGTGCGCGGCGACGATGTATACGTGGTCCAGTCCACGTGCTACCCGGTCAACCACAATCTGATGGAACTGTGCCTCATGCTGGACGCCTTGAAGCGCGCCAGCGCAGGTCGCGTGACCGCGGTGGTGCCCTATTTCGGGTACGCCCGGCAGGACCGCAAGGTCGTGCCCAGGGTGCCCATCAGCGCCAAGCTGGTCGCGGACTTCATTTCTGTGGCGGGCGTGGACCGCGTGCTGACCATCGATCTGCACTCGGGACAGATCCAGGGATTTTTCGACAAGCCCGTCGACAACCTGTACGCCGCCCAAGTGCTGCTCGAATACATCCGCAAGCTCGGCGACAACCTCATCGTCGTTTCGCCGGACGCCGGCGGCACGGAGCGGGCCAGGGCATACGCCAAGCGCCTCGGCGTCGGCTTGGCCATCGTCGACAAGCGTCGCGAAGGTCCCAACAAGGCCCACGCCATGCAGCTCATCGGCGACGTGAAGGGCAAGATCGCCGTGGTCCTGGACGATATGATCGACACGGCCGGCACCATGACCGAAGCCGGCAACCTGCTGGCCGAGAACGGCGCCGAGGATGTCGTGGCCTGTGCCACGCACCCGGTCCTTTCGGGTCCGGCGGTGGAGCGCCTGATGAGTTCGGCCTTCTCGCAGGTCATCGTCACGGACACCATCCCGCTCAACCCCAAGGCCGCGGCGAGCGACAAATTCAAGGTTATTTCCGTTGGCAGTCTCATTGCCAAGGCGATTCACAATATCCATTCCGAATCTTCGGTGAGCGTGCTGTTCAGCTGAACCCGTTCGGAAAAGATCTATTTTTTAGTTGATGAATAAAGGAGAAAAGCATGTCTGAAGTCACTAGTTTGCAGCTGAAGCAGCGCGAGGAAAGGGGAAAAGGCCCGTGCGCCCGCTTGCGTTCCAATGGGTTGGTTCCCGGTGTTTTCTACAACTCCAAGGGTGAAAACATCTCCTTTACCGTAGACAACATGGCTTTGGGCAAGGTTTTCGAGAAGGTTCGCTACTCGAAAATGCTCGAACTGCACATCGATGTCGACGGCCAGGTCGAGAAGCGCAACGCTCTGTTCAAGAAGCTGGTCTCCCATCCGGTCAAGCGCCGCTACGATCATGTGGACTTCATCGGCATCGAACTCGACAAGGAAGTGCAGGTCACCGTTCCGGTCGAGACCGTTGGACGCGCCAAGGGCGTGGTCCTGGGCGGCAAGCTCGAGATCCTCGAGGAGCGCGTCATGGTCCGCTGCCTGCCGACCATCATCCCCGACTCCATCGTCGTCGACGTGGCCGATCTGGACATCGCCGAGAAGGTCTTCGTCGAGCAGCTGGTGCTGCCCGAAGGGGTCAAGGCCGTTTACGACCGCAACTTCCCCGTCGTCACCATCCAGGCCGGTCGCGGCGCGAAGGCCGGCGAGGAAGAATAGTCCGTTCATTCCGGAGGCCCTGCCCGGCAGGGCCTCCGTTCTCTCCGTCCTGTCCATTTCTCTCCCCTGACGGTTCCCCATGACGTACGACGGCCTGATTGTCGGGTTGGGCAACCCGGGTCCAAAGTATGCCCGGACCCGCCATAATTTCGGTTTTCTTCTTGCCGACCGCCTCGTGGCCCATTGGGCCTCCGAGCCCGGCGCGTCGTGCGAAGCCAGGGGCGTGCGCTCCAAGGCCGAAGTGTGGGACGTGAGCGAGAATTATGGGGCCAGGCGATGGCTCGTGGTCAAGCCGCAGACGTTCATGAACCTGAGCGGCCAGTCCGTGGGCGAGCTCTGCCGCAAGAACGGCGTCACCCCGGAGCGCGTCCTGGTACTGCACGACGAGCTGGATCTGCCACTGGGCACGGCGCGCTTCAAGTTCTCGGGCGGGCTTGCCGGTCACAACGGCCTCAAGTCCGTGGCCGCCCATCTCGGGACCCGCGATTTTGCCCGGCTTCGGCTGGGCATCGGGCGGCCCGAAGGTCCGGAGGCCATGGCCGACTACGTGCTGAAGGGCTTTCTTCCCGCCGAGTGGGAGCAGGTCGGCCAGGTTCTCGACGCCGCCGTGACGGCGGTCCTGCAGTATTGCCGCGAAGGCCTGGACGCCGCGACGGCCCGTCTGCACGCGCGCTGACCACTGGCTGACTTCAGAGCTTAGTGGACGCCGTTTTGTTTTTGCGCTATTCTTTTTTTTCCATGCAGTCCGATTTCGTTATTGTGGAGGTCGCTTGTGTTTTCAGTTGATGAACTTGTCGTCTATCCCGCGCAGGGGGTCGGTAAGGTCGAAAGGATTGAGACCCAGGAGATCGGCGGCGTAGCCACGGAACTCATCATCGTGCGTATTCTGAGCAACAACGTCACGCTGATGGTCCCCGTGCGCAACGCCAAGAATGTCGGGCTGCGCGGCGTCTACACCTCTGCCCAGGCCGAGGAGATCCGCGAGTACCTGCAGGACCGCTCCGATTTCACGGGCTATTCCGGCCAGAACTGGAACCGCCGCTACCGGGAGTACTCCGAGAAGCTCAAGAGCAGTGACCTCAAGGACGTGGCCTACGTCCTCAAGGAACTCATTCTCATCGGCAAGGACAAGGAACTGTCCTTCGGCGAGCGCAGGCTTCTCGAACAGGCCATGGGGCTCATTTCCCTGGAGCTGTCCTTCGCCTTGCAGCAGGATCAGGCCGAGGTGAAGAAGTCCATCGAGGCGCTGTTTGCGGACATCCTCCAGGCCAAGGCCGAGGAAGATGAAGTCGAGGGCGATTAGCCGCCCTTGGCCCCTTGTTTTTTTCGATACGTTCAGATATTTCATTGTTCCATCCCTGCCAGACACTACAAGTCCTCAAGCAGAACACATATTGTCCGTGCGATCTCCTGAAAGGGTTTTTTACATTCATACCAGAGCACTTTTCTGACCCATCATTTTTCGAAATTCACAATACATAATTTTCGACCTTTAGGTCTGTTTCTTATCTCCTACGCTCACAGGCATAAGCCATTTCATTGTTACGAGGTTTCGTTATGAATCTTTCCGAGTTGAAAACCAAATCCATGGCCGAACTCATGGATATCGCCGCGGAGTATCAGATCGAGAACGTGAGCGGCCTGCGCAAGCAGGAGCTCATCTTCGCACTGCTCCAGGCCTGCGCTTCCCAGAACGGGTCCATATTCGGCGAGGGTGTCCTGGAGATCCTGCCCGATGGATTCGGTTTTCTGCGTTCGCCCACGTCCAGCTACATGCCCGGTCCGGACGACATCTACGTCTCGCCCTCCCAGATCCGGCGTTTCGCGCTGCGCACGGGCGACGTCGTCTCCGGCCAGATCAGGCCGCCCAAGGAGGGGGAACGCTATTTTGCGCTGCTGCGGGTCAAGGAGATCTGCTTCCGCGAGCCCGAGGAGGCCAAACGCATCGTCCTCTTCGACAACCTCACGCCCATCTATCCCGACGAGCAGTTCCGCCTCGAGATCGCCGACAAGAACTACTCGACGCGCATCGTCGACCTCATGACCCCGATCGGCAAAGGCCAGCGCGCCCTCATCGTGGCCCCGCCGCGCACCGGCAAGACCATGCTCATGCAGGCCATCGCCAATTCCATCAGCATCAACCACCCCGACGCGTACCTCATCGTCCTCCTGATCGACGAACGCCCCGAGGAAGTCACGGACATGGAGCGCACGGTCAAGGCCGAGGTCATCAGCTCGACCTTCGACGAGCCGCCGACCCGTCACGTGCAGGTGGCCGAGATGGTCCTGGAGAAGGCCAAGCGCCTGGTCGAACGCAAGGTCGACGTGGTCATCCTGCTCGACTCCATCACCCGCCTCGGGCGCGCCTACAACGCCACGACTCCGTCCTCCGGACGCGTGCTGTCGGGCGGCCTGGACGCCAACGCCCTGCAGCGGCCCAAGCGCTTCTTCGGCGCGGCCCGCAACATCGAGGAGGGCGGTAGCCTGACCATCATCTCCACGGCCCTGGTCGACACGGGCTCGCGCATGGACGAAGTCATCTTCGAGGAGTTCAAGGGCACGGGCAACTGCGACATCTACCTCGACCGTCACCTCGCGGACAAGCGCGTCTTCCCGGCCATCGACCTGAACCGGTCCGGCACCCGCAAGGAAGAGCTGCTCCTCGAACCCGACGTCCTGAACAAGGTCTGGATTCTCCGCCGCATCATGGGCCCCATGAACTCCGTGGACACCATGGACTTCCTGCTGGACAAGATGCGCGGCACCAAGAGCAACAAGGATTTCCTGGACATGATGAACTCATAGGGAGGAGGCATGGCCGCTTTGCCCCGCATGGAATGTCCCTGCGACGACGACTTCGATCTGTGGCTGGAGCTTCTGGAGGTCAAGGCCTCCGCGGGGCTCCTGGACGCCCTTGGCGATTTTCTGCAGGACTACCTGCGGGCTTCGGGGCTCAGGCTTTACGTCATGGGCCTCTCGGGCGGGATCGACTCGTCCTTCCTGGCGGCCCTGCTGCATTCCAGAGGCATCCCCTACCTGGGATTCTGCCTGCCCATCGCCTCCAACACCCCGGCCGAGATCGAGCGCGGGACGCGCGTGGCCGAAGTGTACGCCATGGCGCCCGAGGGCGTGGCCCTCACCCACAAGCATGACCTCACGGACCTCTACCGGCAGATATCCGCAACCTTCACGGGGATCTATCCGAACACGAATCCCGTGGCCGAAGGCAACCTCAAGGCCCGCACCCGCATGCTCTTCCTGTACCACGTGGCCCAGCTTCACGGTGGGTGCGTCCTGTCCACGGACCAACTCGACGAACTGCTGACGGGCTTTTGGACCCTGCACGGCGACGTGGGGGACGTGAGCCCCATCCAGCTCATCCCCAAATCCTCGGAGTATGATCTGGCGCGCATGCTCTGCGCCCGCCTGGCCGACCCGGCGCCCCTGCAGGCGGCCATCGAGGCCGTACCCACTGACGGGCTCGGGATCAGCCATTCGGACCTCGACCAGCTGGAGGCCGAATCCTACGCCCAGGTCGAGGACATGTTCCGCGAATATTTCCGGCTGCGCCGTGACGAGCGCGACAGCGGGCTGACCGCCGAGCAGGCGGCCCGCAAGGCCGTCCTCGAAGGGTCTGGTCCTGTCCGCCGCTTTCTGGCCAGCGGGTTCAAGCGCAACGGCGCGGTGCTGGTGGACCCGAGGGGTGCGCGGACGTGATGCGCACCCGCGGCACAAGGGCGACTGTGTGGCTGCTGGCCTTCCTCGTCGCCTGGACCTGCCCCCGCAGCGCCGCGTATGCGTTCGGCGAGTTCACCATCCGTGACGAACTCGAACTGGCCCGCAAATTCGACCTCATCATCGAGACGCGTTTTCCGGTCATCGAAGACACCCGCATCACGGGCTACGTGCAGACCCTCGTCGACCGCCTCGTGGCGGCCATGCCCCCCCAGCCCTTCCCCATCAAGGTCACCGTGGTCAGGAACGGGGCCTTGAACGCCTTCGCCTCCGCCGCGGGCCACATCACGATTTTCACCGGACTCATCACCAATCTGGCCGGCGAGGACGAACTGGCCAGCGTCATCGCCCACGAACTGGCCCATGTCTCCGAGCGGCACATCGCCAAGTCCATCGAGCAGGGCCAGCTGGCCGGGGCAGGATCGCTGCTGGGCATCCTGGCCGCCGTGCTCGTCGGTTCCCAGGGGGGAGGCGAGGGCGCCAGCGCCCTGGCCCTGGGCTCCGTGGCCGGCGCCAAGGCCATGCAGCTCAAGTACACCCGCGAGAACGAGACCGACGCCGACCAGTACGGGCTGGGCTTCTTGGTCGACGCGGGCTTCGGTCCGAGCGGCATGACCTCGGCCTTCGAAAAGATCCGCAAGCTGCAGTGGATTTCCGGGGGCGGGGATGTGCCGTCGTACCTGTCCACCCACCCTGGCGTCGACGAGCGCGTGGGCTACATGCAGGAGCGCGTGGCCAGGCTGCCCAAGGCGGTGCGCGAGCGGCGCTCCGACAATGCGGAATACGAGCGCGTGAAGATGCTCGTTCAGGCCTGGTACACGGATGCGAATTCGGCCCTGGCCCTGTTTTCGGCGCCGGTCAAGCCGACGTGCCGAGACCGTCTGGGCCGGGCCATCGCCCTGAGCCGCCTGGGTCGCGCCGAGGAGGCCGGCAAGGCCTTTTCCGAGGCCATGGCGTGCAACCCCTCGGACGTCCTGTGGAAGCGGGAGTACGGCCGCTATGCCTTCGAGTTCGGCGACCTCGCCACGTCGGTCAAGCTGTTGCAGGAAACGGTGCTGCGCGATCCGAACGATCTCTACGCCCTCTTTTTCTACGCCCGGGCCGTGGCCGAGCAGGGCAATTACGCGGCCAGCGTTTCGGCCATGGAGCGCGTAGCCAAGGATGTGCCGCGTGACTCCGAAGTGCTGGAGAACCTGGCCCGCTACCAGGCTGCCATGGGCCGCGGGTTCGACGCGCATCTCAACTACGCCAAGGCCTTTGCCTACAAGCGCCAGTTCACGAAGTACGCCTTCCACATGGAGACGGCCGAGGCCCTGGCCGCCGGCGGCAAGGACCGGGAAAAGATCGGCCAGGTGCGGAGCGAGATCGCCGAGTACAGGGAGATTCTGGGCATCTAGACGGTTTGGTCTTGAATTTCGTGCTGCCGCAGGGTAGCCAACGCGCGAACAACGCGACATCACGTCAACGGAGGAAACATCATGTTTTTTGAAAGTATCGCCCACGCCATGGGACAGGCTCCCGCGGCCGGAGGCCAGCCCGGCGGGCCCCTCATGACCTTCATGCCCCTCATTCTCATGTTCGTCATCTTCTACTTCCTGCTCATCCGCCCGCAGCAGAAGAAGCAGAAGGAACACAAGCAGATGCTCGACAACCTGTCGCGCGGCGACCGCGTCATCACCGCCGGTGGCCTGTACGGCCGGGTGGTGGAGGCCAAGGACGAGATACTGACCCTGGATTTGGGCAACGACTTGCAGGTGCAGGTCGGCCGCGCCTTCATTTCGGCCGTGATCACCGCCGACGCCGCCAAGGCCAAGGACAAGAAAAAGTAGCCTTTTGGCACGTCATACGCTAAGGCAGGCCTGTTTCCGCAACCGGGAACAGGCCTTGTTTTGTACGCGTCGCCGGAGGTTTCGCCCCCGGTGCGTGTTTTTTGTTGACGACACCCCTAACCTGTTTGCCTTGGATAAGGATGACGCTCATGGGTAGTTTGCGCTGGAGGGCATTGCTTGCCGCGTTCGTGATTGTGGTGGCCTTGATTTACGTCCTGCCGTCCATTCCTTCGATTCGCACTTCTTCGCTGGGGGCCGTGCTGCCGTCCGAAGAAATCAACCTCGGTCTGGACCTCAAGGGCGGCATCCACCTGACCCTGGGCGTGGATCTCGACACCGCCCTGGCCAACGCCATTACCAGCGCCGGCCAGGATTTGAGGGTCGAGGCCCGCGAAAAAAAGGTGCTCGTCCTGCGGCCTCGTCTGCTGGGCACGCGCCAGCTGGAGTTCACCCTGGTCAAGAAGGAGCAGCAGCCTGAGATCGACGACCTGCTCAAGGCGCGCTTCGGCAGCTTCGATGTGACCACGCGCGAGGAATCAGGCAACGGTCAGATGCGCTACGTACTGACGGCCTCGGAGAAGTACATCAAATATCTCGAGGATCTGACCATGGATCAGGCCCTCAAGACCATCCGCAACCGCATCGACCAGTTCGGCGTGGCCGAGCCCGACATCCGCAAGCAGCAGGACAACCGCATCATCGTACAGTTGCCTGGCCTCGACGACCCCAAGCGGGCCATCAACATCATCGGCCGCACAGCCCATCTCGAATTCAAGCTGGTCGACGAGGGTGCCGACGTCCAGGCCGCCGTGGCCGGCAAGGTGCCCGCCGAGAGCGAACTCGCCTATCTCGTCGACAAGCGCGGCGGTGCGGAGGTCAAGACCCCCATCGTCCTCAAGTCCGAGGTCGTGCTCACGGGCGAGTACATCACCGACGCCAACGTGCAGTTCGACTCGTACGGTCAGGCCTACGTCGGCATGAATTTCAACGCCCGCGGGGCCCGCATCTTCGAGGACGTGACCGCTGCCAACGTCAAGAAGCGCCTGGCCATCGTGCTCGACGGCACGGTCCACTCCGCCCCGGTCATCCAGGACCGCATCGGCGGCGGTCGCGCCTCCATCACCGGCCACTTCACGACCGAAGAGGCCCACGACCTGGCGGTCGTCCTGCGGGCCGGCTCCCTCCCGGCGCCCGTGACCATCCTCGAGGAACGGACGGTCGGTCCTTCCCTCGGGCAGGAATCCATCGACGCCGGCATGATCGCCGCGCTGATCGGAGGCGTGTTCGTGGTTGTCTTCATGTCGGTATACTACCGCAAGGCCGGACTCATCGCGGCCTTCGAGGTCGTTCTCGACATCATGCTGATCCTGGCCGGGCTGGCCGCCTTCGGCGCGACGCTGACCCTGCCTGGCATCGCCGGCATCATCCTGACGCTGGGCATGGCCGTGGACGCCAACGTGCTCATCTACGAACGCATCCGCGAGGAACTGCGCCACGGCGAATCCGTGGCGTCGGCCATTGGCAACGGCTTTTCCCGTGCGACCGTGACCATCCTCGATTCCAACCTGACCACGGTCATCGCCGCCGTCATCCTGTACCAGTTCGGCACCGGGCCCGTGCGCGGCTTCGCCGTGACCCTGACGCTTGGCATCCTGGCGTCCATGTTCACGGCGATCTTCGTGTCCCGCATCTTCTTCGACGCCTGGCTGGCCAGAAGGCAGCCCGGAACCCAACCGAGCATTTAAGGAGCCGACCATGTCCTTTGAACTGATCAGACACGACACGAATGTAGATTTCGTCGGGCTGCGCAAATACGCCTACATCCTCTCCGCGGTGCTGCTCATCGCCGGTACGCTGTCCCTGCTTTTCAAGGGCGGGCCGCAGTACGGCATCGACTTCGCAGGTGGTTTCAACGTCCAGGTGCGATTCACCCAGGATGCCGAACTCGACAAGATCCGCACGGCGCTCAACAGCCCGGTTCTGCCCGGTCTCGTCGTGCAGGACTTCGGTGACGCCGCCGACCACGAGGTGCTGCTGCGCGTCTCCTTCGCCGACCAGTCGACTAACCAGGTCCGCGACGCGGTTTCCGCCGGGCTCGACGCCCAGTTCGGAGCCGGAGCGCACGAGATCCAGCGTCTGGAAATGGTCGGGCCCAAGGTCGGTGCCGACCTGCGAGAGAAGGCGCTGCAGGCCATCTTCTACGCCGTACTGCTCATCGCAACCTACATTTCCGGACGCTTCGAGCAGAAGTGGATGGTCGCCGGCTTCATGGCCGCCGGGCTTTCCGCGGTGGTCTATGTCCTCGACCTTCTGAACGCACCCACGAGCATGTCCGTCATCGCGGCCACCGTCGCCACGCTGGTGCTGTGCGTGGTGCTGCGGCTCAAGTACGCCCTGGGCGCCATGGTCGCCCTCATCCACGACGTCATGATTCCGCTGGGGTTCTTCTCCCTCATGAACAAGGACGTCGACCTGACCATCATCGCGGCGCTCCTGACCATCGTCGGCTACTCCCTGAACGATACCATCATCGTCTACGACCGTATCCGCGAAAACCTGCGGGCCAAGGTCGCGCCCTCGCTGGATACGGTCATCAACCGTTCCGTGAACCAGACCCTGTCCCGGACCATCATCACCTCGGGCACGACCTTCCTGGCCGTCCTGGCCCTCTACATCTTCGGTGGAGGCGTGATCCACGACTTCGCCCTGTGCATGCTGCTGGGCGTCCTGGCCGGAACCTACTCCTCCATCTATGTCGCCGCCCCCGTGCTTGGCTTTTTCAAGCCGCGCATTGACGTGGAGGATGCTCCCAAGGCCGCTGCAGCCTGAGTCCGCTTCGGTTTCATCGTATTCAAAGCGCTCTTCGGAGCGCTTTTTTTTTTGGGGAAAAAAACGGGCTGTTACAATTTCTTTGCACCGGCTTTGAACGAAACGGGCGGAGTGTGACGGCGCATATTGTGAAATTTATAACTAAATGACGGTCAAAATGACAGGAATCTGCTCCTGCATTTGGTGAAAAATGTGACAAAAGGTGCAAGTGCCGTTATCGGCACGCGAAAGTTGCCAATTTTTCCGGAGTGGTGGTAGAGGGGGCTAACAATTTTTGCATGTTTTCGTCTCCAAAGGCGCTCTGTCGACGATGGCGAGGAAAATTTTCGGTCAGAACCACATCTTTGTACAACGGGAGAGAAAGGGAGGTTTTATGAAACGTTTTTATGTCATGATCGTAACCGCACTTGTCGCTCTGGCGTGCGTATCCGCGCCCCTGTGGGCTCAGGACAACGCTTCCGCCCCGCAGGCTGCGCCCGCGGCTGTCGAACAGGCCGCCACACCTGCCGCCGCCCCTGCCGCCGAAGCGACCAAGGCCGCCGCTCCTGCCGGCAACAAGCTGCAGATGGCCATCGCCAAGGCCCCCGTGGGCACCGAAAAGGGTCAGATCGATCCGGCCAAGCCCGCCGGCTTCCTGGGCATCCCCGGCGCGCCGCAGGTCAACGTCATTCTGGCTCTGATCTGGGCGATCTGGGTAGGCTGGATCTTCTCCACCGTCGGCGCTTTCGGCGGCGTCATGGCCGGTGTCGGCCACATGACGATCTTCGGTCTCGGCGCCTATGCAAAGACGTTCAAGGGCACCGCCCCTGAGCTGAACAAGACCGTCACGGACTCCATTCGTGCATCCAACCAGTTCCTGGTCGGTCTGTCCGCCCTGATCTCCTCCATCAACTACGGCAAGATGGGCCGCCTCGTGTTCCCTCTGGCCATCGCACTGGGCCTCGGCTCCCTGCTGGGCGCCTGGGGTTCCGCCACTCTGACCGCCGGCAAGGTGTCCTTCTCGCAGTATCAGGGCTGGTTTGGTCTGTTCGTCCTGGGTCTGGGCATGTTCCTGTTCTGGGATACTTCCGCCGCGGGTCAGGCCAAAAAGAGCAAGGCCAAGCAGGCTGCCAAGGCTTTTGAAGAGGCCGTCAAGGCTCAGAAGGCCGGCAGCGGCGCAGCCCCGACCGGCGTGAAGATTCTCGGCATGAGCATCTCCAAGGTCGACTTCACCTTCTGCGGCGTCAATTTCAGCTTCAACCCCATCCTGCCCATCGTCGGCGGTGTCGTCATCTCCGCCGTGGCCGCGTTCCTCGGCGTCGGCGGCGGCTTCCTGCTGGTGCCCTTCCTGACCGCCATCACCGAACTGCCCATGTACCTGGCCGCCGGCACTTCCGCCCTGGCCGTTCTGGTCAGCATGATCACCAGCATCCTGACGCTCATGACCAAGGGTACTCCCATTGACTGGGCCCTGATCGGCACCGAGATGGTCGGTATCGCCATCGGTTCCATCGTCGGTCCCTATACGTCCAAGTACCTCTCCGACAAGCTGCTCAAGCGCATCTTCATCGTGCTGGCGCTGTACGTCGGTATCGATTACGTCCTGCGCGGCTTCTTCGACTACAAGATCTTCGGCTAGTCGTTCCGCTTCTGCAGGCTGTCGCGAAGGCCCCGGTTCATGCCGGGGCCTTTTTTTCTCCCTTTTCACAATTGTCGAGGCCGTCGGACTCGGTTATGGCTTTAGGTCGAAGCACGGCGGGATCGTCCTCGCACTATTTCATCAAGGACTGACGAACCTATGGGTATGTTCCGGGATTTTCTTGTTGCCCTTGACCCCTTTGTGATCTGGGCATTCCGCGTGTCCGACGAACCCTGGGTGGGTTTTCTGGTCGGTTCCCTGATCCTGAACCTTGTTTGCGTGATGTTTGGCGATGTCACGTCCATTCTGGCCCGCAGGCTGAACAGGAAGGTCTACGGCGCCTATCACGACGAAATGGTCAAACATCACAATCTGTCGGTGCAGGCACTGCGCAGTTCCGACAAGGACGCTTACAAGGCCGTCAACAAGCAGGCCCATGAAGCCTTCGGCAAATATTTTTTCAGTCAGGCAGGAGCGTTCGCCCTGTCCATCTGGCCGCTGCCTTTCGCCCTCGCCTGGATGGAGATGCGCTTCGGCGGCATCTCCATGGATTTGCCCTTTTCGATCCCGGGTGTGGGGACCAGCGTTTTCTATCCGTTCTTTTTCATACCGATCTACATAGCGACGCGTCTCGCCTACGGAAAGATCATGCGCATGTTGCCTGCCTACCGTCGGGTCCTTGAATGGACCAGGCACGGCAAGGGCGAGGAAATGCTGTCTTTCGTGGAACTGCTCAAGCCTTCGCCGGAACGGGATGCCGATGCGACGGTTGTGAACGAAAAGGATGGGCCGGAGGGGAAGGAAAAGCCATGAGGCGGGGGATCGAGAACGTCCGGCGCGTTGCTGCCGGCCTCGTAACCGGACGGGGCGGGGAGAGGTGATGGGCGAATTCGGCCTCTTCTCTCACTGGACTTTCGAGACGTTCGCGCCCGGCTCGATTCCGCGCGTCAAATACAACGCATTCCGGGACATCCAGAGGCAGTCGGCCTTCTGCTTCTCATTGCTGGCCACCTATGACGAGCTCCTGACGGGCGACAGGGTCGTTGACTGGAGCATGATCTCGAAGCTGACCGACAGGCTGACCATAGGCATCCGGAAACTCGTGGACCTCCTGCAGGCCATGAATCCCGTTGAGTTCATGGATGCGCACGACTGGTTCACCAAACTCGCCTTCTACGCCAGGATGTCCACGGCACATGCGGCCATCGCCGCGACCCCTCCCTATCTTGAAGCCATTGCCGGCGTCCGTCCGGGGCATCCGCTGGCCTGGGTCCGCATGCATCTGCCCGATGCGGTCGGCGAGTCCGGGCTCGTCATCACGCCTGCCCTGTACCAGTATCTCGTCGAGGCCAACGACCTGCGTCCGCGACTCGACGCGCTGCTGCGCCAGCTCGACCTTTCCGACGAGGCCCTGGTCGAGGCCGTGAGCGAAAAGCTCGTGTCCATGCTCCTGTCCGCAAGACTGCCCGAACGCCTGTGCGCGGAACTGGAGATCGAGGCCACGGAGCTGACCACGGGGGGTGAACTGCTGGACGTGCTGGTGCTGGTCGGCAGCGGCGAGGATGCGGTGCTTATCGGCAGGCAGAGCGGGGTGCGTGCGGCCGACTTTTTCACGGCCTGGATCGGTGCGGTGTGCTGCAAATTCTCGCCGTCGTCCCTGACCCTGCGCCTTGGGCTCGGCCTGGCTGACGAGGAGCACCCCCTGACGGTGCTGGTCTATCCGGGCGGAAAGGATGCGGCGAAAGCCTGCGATCTGTGGCGGGGGAAGCCGGACGCCGGGGCCCTGTTGCGCCGTGTGGGGCAGATCGTCCCGCGAATCAGCCAGCTGCATGTCTTCCGCGCCCAGGGCGAGGCTCTGCGGCCCGAACAGTGCCGTTCCCTGCACGATCTGGTCTGCCTTTGCCTGGAACGCGGACTGTCCCAGATTTTCGCCTTCGCCGGCGAGCCTGCGCGCGGCCTGAGCGGCATCAAGCAGATGCGTCTGGAGATTCCGGTCGTCATCAACTCCTTCAACCTCGGCGGCGGCCTTTTTCCCACGGCTGCGGAACGGGCGGTCATCTCCATGGAGGACGTGCGTTCCATCCCGGCCTGGTCCTTCCTTATGGGCCTCGTCAACCCGGTCGTGACCTGGCCCGTGTCCGAGCACGGCGAAGCCCCGCACGGCGAGGCCTCGGCCATGCCGCACTACAGCAGCTACGCGGTCCTGGCCCAGTGCTTCATGCACTGCACCCTGCGGCTGGAGCAGAATCTGTATGTCGTGGAGTGCCGGTGTGAGGACGAAACCCCAGGCTATATCCAGTTCCGCTGCATGTTCGGCGGGCCGGGCGCCAGGGAGCGGGTGCGGCTGGTCGAGACTGTCCGCGCCATTCTGGAGGCGGAGGGGTTCGCGGTGGATTCGCGGGGCAACTATCTGACGGCTATGCGCAGCGGCGTGGAGGACGTGTTCATCCAGCGCAATCTGGTTGGACTGGGACTGCTGGTGGCCTGGCTGCAGGTCAGGGGCGCGGACGCGGCCGCCATGGACGCGGGGGAGGGGGCGGCCGCCTTTCGCCGGCTGGTCGTGGAAGCGCGTTCCAACCCCCTCTGATTCTCCCGGTCCCGTCCAGCCGACTGTTGAAAATTCAGGACGAGCAGGTCGTTGAAAAACGGCCCGCTAATCCTTGCGGTAGTGGCAGCCGCGCGTGGTCTTGTTGCGCAGCGCCGCCGTGGTCACGATGTAGGCCGTCTGGCAGCCGTGGAAGAGGTCCACGGATTCCTTGCAGACGCGGATGGAGCGATAGAAGGTGTGCAGCCTCTTGTTCAGGTTGCGCAGGTCCTCGAAGGCGCGTTCCAGGCGCGGCGTGGTGCGCACGATGCCCATGTAGTTCCACATGGTGCTGCGGATGGTGGCCCAGTCCTGGTTGATGAGGGCCGGGTCCTCCATCTCGGTCTTGCCGGAGGTGATCCAGTCCGCGATGGAGTCCTGCAGGCGCTGGCACAGGGCGCACGAATTTTCCGCATAGCGCTGGTTGATGTCGTCGGCCGCGCTCATCCCCCACAACACCCCTTCCAGCAGCGAGGTCGAGGCCAGGCGGTTGGCCCCGTGCACGCCCGTGCAGGCGATTTCGCCCGCCGCGTACAGCGCCTCCAGGGTGCTGCGCCCGCGCCTGTCCACCAGCACGCCGCCGCAGGAATAATGCGCCGCCGGGACCACCGGGATGGGGTCCTTGGACATGTCGATGCCGATTTCCTTGCACTTGGCGTAGATGGTCGGGAAGCGCTTGCGCAGGTTCTGATCCACGAAGTTGGCAGCGTCCAGGAAGACGCAGTCCTCTCCGCTTTTCAGCATCTCGTCGACGATGGCCCGGGCCACGATGTCGCGCGGGGCCAGTTCCATGCGCTCGTCGTAGCGGGCCATGAAGCGCTCGCCCTTGACGTTGAAGAGCCTGGCGCCCTCGCCGCGCACGGCCTCGGAAATGAGGAACTTGCGGTCCGAGCGGTGGAAGAGGGCCGTGGGGTGGAACTGGATGTACTCCAGGTTCATGACCGTGGCCCCGGCGCGGTGGGCCATGGCCATGCCCGAGCCGATGGACGAGGACGTGTTGGTCGTGTGCAGGAAGATCTGCCCGAGGCCTCCGGTGCACAGGACCGTGAAGTCGGCCAGGATGGTGTTTGGCTCGCCCGTCTCGCCGTTGAAGACGTAGGCCCCGACGCACTGGTTGTTCAGCTGGTAGCGGTATTCGAGTTTTGTGGAGTGGTGGCGGGTGGCCAGCAGGTCGATGGCCGTGCGGCGGAACAGGACCCGGATGTTGGGGTGGGCCAGCACGGCCTTGACCAGACTGTCCTGGATGGCCCGGCCCGTGTAGTCGGCGCAGGTCAGGATGCGGTGCACGGAGTGGCCGCCTTCCCGGGTCAGGTAGAAGTCGCCGCTCTCGGTGCGGTCGAAGGGCACCTGCACGCGCTCCAGGAGAATGCGCTCCACCGCCCGCGGCCCTTCTTCGCAGAGATGGCTGACGGCGTCGGCGTAGTTGAACTCCCACCCGGCCTTGGTGATGTCCCGCGCCAGCTGTTCCGGCGTTTCCTCGGGGTTTTTGTAGATGATGCCGCCTTGGGCCAGGGCGGTGTTGCCGTTGTCGAGGGTGGAGCCGGAAGAGAGCAGGGTCACTTCGCGTCCCTTGTCGGCCAGGCACAGGGCCGCGGTGCAGCCGGCGATGCCCGATCCGATGACCAGGACCTCGGTTTTCATGCGAGAGGATGTCATGACATGTGTCCTATCGGCAGGCGTCGAGCATGCGCTGCAGGGCTATGCGCGCGGGCTGGGCGATGTCGTCGTCGACCCGCACGGGCTCGGCCGTGTCCAGGGCCGTGAGAGTGCGGGCCAGGTTTTCTTCGGTGATCTTGGCCATGTTCGAGCACAGGGCCGTGCGCAGCGGACGGACGGTCCTGTCGGTGTGGCGCAGCGCCAGGCGGTTGACCAGATTCCACTCGGTGCCGACGTAGATGGTGCTGCCGGCCGGGGCCTCGGCCACGGCCTTGATGAGGTACGAGGTCGAGCCCGCGCCGTCGGCCATGGCCACGACCTCGGGGCTGCATTCGGGGTGGACCAGGACCAGGGCGCCGGGCTCGTCGCGGCGGATGGCCGAGACGTGTTCGGTGTGGAACAGGGCGTGGACGGCGCACAGGCCGGGCCAGAGGTAGATGCTCGCCGACGGGTCGGCGGCCGGCACGAAGCGTCCCTGGCCGCGGATGTCGAGGCGCATGGTCCGGGCAGGGTCGATGCCCAGGGCGCGCGCCGTGTTCCGTCCGAGATTGGCGTCGGGCATGAACAGCACGCCGTCGCCCTGGCCCAGGGCCCAGCTCATCATGGTCTTGGCGTTGGCCGACGTGCAGACGCTGCCGCCGTGCCTGCCGCAGACGGCCTTCACGGCGGCCGAGGAGTTGACGTAGGTCAGGGGGATGATGTGCGCCCCGTCCCGGTTGAGGGCCGTCAGGACCTTCTCCGCCAGGGCCGCGGGCACCATGTCGGCCATGACGCAGCTGGCGTTTTCGTCGGGGATGTGTACCTTCTGCCCCGTTCTGGCCAGGATGGCCGCGGTCTCGGCCATGAAGTGCACGCCGCAGAAGACGATGTGCTCGGCGTCCAGGCCGTCGATGCGCTGGGCCAGTTCGAGGGAGTCGCCCAGGATGTCCGCGTGGCGGACCACGTCATCGGCCTGGTAGTGGTGGGCCAGGATGCAGAGCTTCGTGCCCAGCGCTTCCTTGCGTGCGGTGATGGTCCGGGTCGGCGTCATGCGTGCCCCCTGTGGGTTGATGTCAGGCGCATGGAAAAGTCCGCCACGGGTGCGGAGTGGGTGATGGCGCCGGTGGAAATGAAGGTCGGCCGGAGTTCGGCCAGGGTCCTGATGGTCGAAAGCGTCACGTTGCCGCTGATCTCGGACTCGATGTGCGCCGGGACGAGGGCCAGGGCCCGGGCGGCCGTGTCGGGCGGCATGTTGTCGAGCATGATGCGCTCCGGGGACAGGGCCACGGCCTCGCGCACGTCGTCGAGGGTCCGGCACTCGATCTCCAGGGGCGGGCAGACGGCGTAGGCCGCCCGCACCCTGCGCACGGCCTCGGTGATGGAGCCGGCCTGGTCGATGTGGTTGTCCTTGAGCATGAGCATCTCTTCGAGGTTGGCCCGGTGGTTGTGGCCTCCGCCCATGCGCACCGCGTACTTTTCCAGGTAGCGCTGTCCGGGCGTGGTCTTGCGCGTGTCCAGAACCCGCACTCCCGTGCCCTCGACGGCCTGCACGAAGCGCCGCGTCGCGCCGGCCACGCCCGAGAGGTGGCAGACGAAGTTCATGATGACCCGTTCGGCCTTGAGCAAGATCGATGCCGGGGCCAGGATGCGGGCCACTTCCCGGCCGCTCTCGACCGTGTCGCCGTCGGACGCCAGCAGGGTCACGACGGGGTCGGCGCAGCCCATGCGCCCCAGCACCACGGAGATGAGGGGCAGGCCCGCCACCACGGCGTCCTCCTTGGCCACGATGGATGCCTGGAGCATCGACGCCGGCGGGAAAAGGGCTTCGGAGGTCAGGTCCAGCCCGTCCTCCTCCAGGGCCAGGTCCACCAGTCGATGCAGCATGGCCAGGCGGTCGTTGCAAAAGAATTGAGAAAACATGCGCGTTCCTTGCATGGGGGGTGTTGCGGTCAGGGTTTTTGACTAGGAAAAGCGCCTTCCGCCGTCAAGCCGCAATGGTTCGCCACGGGTTGCGCTCGGCGGGGCCGCGTGTCATGTTGGCCCATGGAGTGTATCCGAATGAACCGTCCTCGCAGTCCACGCAGCCGGAGGAGCGCATGACCTGCATCGAATCCCTGCTGACCAGGGTCACGAAGAACGTGAAGCCGCGGCTTCTCTGCAACGGCTATGCCTGCTGGCTCGTGCATGCCCAGGCCGTGCCCGTCAGCTTCTTCCAGTCCCTGACGGACATCGGGGGCTGGTCCCTGGCGACGGAGAGCACGCAGTCCCTGTGGTTCTTCCCGGCACCGGAGGTCATGCTTGGCCTGGCCCGCCTGCACAACTGGGCCCGGCTGCACCCCATGGCCACGGCCATCACGGTGTTCGAGGCCAGCCTGGTCGTGGACGAGCATCTCGAACAGTCCCTCAAGGTCAAGTCCGAGCTGCAGCGCCTCTGCGCGGAGTACCCCAAGCGCCTCACGGTCCGCGTCAGCGCCCGTCTGCGGGAGGTGGGGCGCAGTCTGGCCGGCCTGTCCTTCAAGCACGTCCAGAACCCCGACGGCCTGACCGGGGACTGGTTCGAACTGGACGCCAACGACCAAGTCAGCGTGTCCTTCAGCATGAGCTGGCTGTGGGTCATCCGCCCCCAGGGCGTCCGCCAGGACAAGCTCTTCTCCAAGGGCTGGCGCGGGTACTTCGAACGGGTCGAGAACATCCTGTCGCAACTGAAGATTTCGTATCTGCACGCCGAGGACCAGAACATCGTCCTGCGCGTCCAGTCTCCCCGCGTCATGGCCCGCCTGACGCAGGAGCTCCTGACCCTGCTCGAGGACAAGGAGCACCCTCCGTGGCCGTGCCAGTACATGGCCGTGGAGGCGGGGGACCAGTCCTTTTCGCCGGATTTCGCCTCCAAGGTCCGCTACATGCTGGAGCCTCTGGAAGCCAACACGCTGCACATGCCCCTGTCCACGATCTTTCAGATCGCGGACCCGCGGATCACCCCTGGAGACTCGCGGCAGTCCATGGACAGCTCGAAGATCTCGGACCTCTTCCAGGTCCGCTTCCAGTCGGGCAAGGGCGGCCGCAGACACGGCCGTCTCAATGTCTTCCTGCCGACCAGCCTCGTATCGGGTTCGGAGAGTCCGTGTTTCTACTGCGGCCTGCGTTCGCACATCCCCCGCAAGTGCCCGACCAGGGTCTTGCAGCCCGGCAACGTTCACGTGTCCGAAATGTCCCGCTTCGCGCGCATCGATCTCGACGCCCTGCCGGGCGTCATGACGGCCCTGGAAAAGGAGCTCGCACCCGACGTCCTGCGCGGACTCACGGCCCTCGTGGCCGAAAAGGGTGATCACGCCCTGACGGTGCAGGCCCTGTTCGAGGTCAACCTGGTCTGCCAGCTGCGCATGATGGCCATGGTCTGGAAGGCCAGGGGCAAGGAGTGGCCGCGCGGCATCGAGGACCAGCGCCCCCAGGTCGACGAGGACCTCCGCGACGCCCTGGACGGCATGCGGGCCGGGAACCAGGAACGCGCCATGGAGAAGCTCGACCGTTTCGTGCTCAAGTCCGCCAAGAACTACCAGCCCCGGGTTCTGCTGGGCTTCATGGCCATGGAGCGCGACGAGTTCAAGCGCGCCGCAGGGTTCTGGGAGGAGGCCGAAAGCCTGGCCTACACCGGGCTGCAGCGTTCCTACATCCAGATGCTGCAAGGGCGCCTGAAGGAGGTTTCGGGCGACTTCCGCGAGGCCATCAGGCTCTACAGCCGGGCCTGCAACGAGTCTCCCGGCCTGACCAGGGCCAGGTACCGGCAGGCCGTCTGCCTCATCAAGTCCGGCTATCTGAACGAGGCCCAGGCCGTGATCCGCGACCTGATCAGGGACGACCCGGACTATTTCAGCGTCGTCCTGCTGGACCCGGAACTGGAGTCGGGCCGTTCCCACCTGCTGGGCGACCTGTGGGAGGTGTGGGACGAGGCCCGGGCCAAGGCGGCCGAGGTCATCGGCTCCGTGGAGCATCTGCCGGACCTCCTGGCCAAGTGGCTGCCCGTGGACCACGACGCCTACCAGTCCTTCCACGAGCGCATCGAGGAACTGAACAGCTACGCCGGGGTCAACAACTACGCCTCCATGGCTCGGCTCTTGCGGGGCACCATCGTCATCCGCGCCGACATCCAGGCCAGGGTCAAGAAGGACATCCAGGGACTGTCGGTCCGGCGCAAGACCATCCTGGAACGGCTCAAGTCCATCCAGCGCGAGGCGTCCTGGTTCCCGTTCCCGTCGATGCTCGGGTCCTTCAGCAAACAGTTCAATGCCTGCGGGGAGAAGCTCAGCCTCATCAGCCATCTGGACCTCTACGTGCCCGAGAAGTTCCGGCAGGGGCACGAGGCCATGCGCGAGGCCGAGCAGGGGCTGGCCGTCCTCGAAAAGAAGCTCCTCTTCCTGCAGGGCGTGCGCAACGGCATCCTCTTCCTGTTGCTTTCGGGCAAATACCTGCTCATCTTCGAAATCGCGGCCCTGGTTCTGGCCGGCGCACTGTCCGCCGCATTCTACTATCTGGTGCCCGACCAGAATTTCATGGGCCGCGACCTGCGCCAGGACAGGTGGCTGATCCTGAACATCTCCCTCATCTTCTTCTCGTTCCTGGCCTTCGTCGGCACGGCCATCCGGGCCGCGTCCCGGTTCGAAGCCTACAAGAACGAGATTCTGGACAAGGACGAGGCCGGGTAGGGCCGTCCCTGCAGCCGGGCAGGGGCGCGCATGTCTTGGCACGCCTTTTGTTTGATCCTCTCGCATGCACACCCTGGTCATCAATCTGACCCGGTTCGGCGATCTTCTGCAGACCCAGCCCGTTTTCAGCGGGCTCAAGGGTCGAGGGTCCACAACGAGCCTGGTCTGCCTCGACGCTTTCAAGGGCGCGGCGGCATTGCTGCGCGACGTCGACGGCGTCCGCCCGCTGCCGGGCGCCAGGCTTCTGGCGCGACTGGACCAGGACTGGACCCTGGCCGCAGCGGAGCTGTGCGCCTGGCTGGACTCGGCCGCGGCCGACGCCCCGGACAGCGTCCTGAACCTCACGCCGACCCTGGCGGCCCGCCTTCTCGGGCGCGCCTCCCATGGCGGCGACGTCCAGGGCTTCGGCCTGGACCGCGACGGCTTCGGGCACTACTCCACGCCGTGGGCCGTTTTCCTGCAGGCTGCCTCGACCTATCGCGGCTGCAGCCCCTTCAATCTGGTGGACCTTTTCCAGCGCGTGGCCGGGCTCGCGCCCGGCGAGTTCCGGTTGCGGGCTCCGGACCAGGCAGCCCGGGCCCGGGCCGCCGATCTTTTGGCGGACACTCCCGGCGGTCATGTGGCCTTCCAACTCGGCGCCAGCCAGGACTATCGGCGCTGGCCCGTGGAGGCCTTCGTCCGCGCGGGGCACGTCATCCTGTCGCGCACGGGCCGCACGCCGGTGCTCCTGGGCACGGCGGCGGAAGGGCACTTGGCGCGTCGTTTCGCGGAACTGGCCGACTATCCCTGCACGGACCTGACCGGCCGCACGGACCTGCCTACCCTGGCCGCGGTCCTCTCGCGCATGGACTTCCTGCTGACCAACGACACGGGCACCATGCACCTGGCAGCCGGCCTCGGCGTGCCCGTCTGCGCCGTCTTCCTGGCCACGGCCCAGCCCTTCGACACGGGCCCCTATCTGGAAGGCTCCATCAGCCTGGAACCTGACCTGCCGTGCCACCCGTGCTCCTTCGGCGAGCGCTGCCCCCGCGGGATGGCCTGCCGGGAGGCCGTGGACGGCGGTGCCGTCGGCGAACTGCTGGCGTCGGCCATGTCCGGCGACCGGACGGTTCCGGCCGGGTTCCCCGCCAGGGTCTGGACGGCCCGCCGCGACGGGCGGGGGTACATGGACCTCGTCTCCCTGTCCGGGCATGGGCACGAAGACCGCAGCCTCTGGATCGGGATTCAGCGCGACGTTTATCGTCAATTTCTTGACCAGGACCGCGACGAGGTTCTTGCAGCCTGGTCCGGCGGGGACTCCGACTTCCGCCGCAGCCTCGCCGCGGAACTGGAGCGCTGCGTCCTCATGCTGACCCTCCTGGAGGAGCAGGGGCGCCTGCTGGCCCTGCGTCCGGATTCGCCCGTCAAGGCCAGATTCCTGGCCAACTGCCGCAATCTCGAGGATATTTTTGCAGGCAGCCCCTCTCTGGGGGTGCTCAATCCCATGTGGCGATACCAGTCGCGGGACCAGGCCGCGGACATGCCGGCCTTCCTGGCCCAGTGCGCGGCCTACCGCGAACTTCTGACGGCCTTCGGACGCCGGCTCGCGCTGGCATGAATGTTGATTAGCCCCTAGGCATCCGGAAAAATTATCCCCTGTCACTGCGGAGGACAGCACAATGATCATCGTAGACGGCCAGCGTACCCCCCTCGAGGTCCACAATTTCGAGAACCTCGAACAGATCATCGAAAAAATCATGTCGGACACGTCGATGCAGAGCCGCATCGTGACGGACGTCCTGGTCAATAACGAGGCATTTTCGGAGATCTATCCCCATCAGGCCGAGGACATGGAAGCCTCGTACATCGACCGGGTTGAGATCATCTCCGTGCACACGTCGGAGATGGCCCAGAGCATCACCCGCGAACTCTACAAGGTCGTGTCCCTCATGGCCACGGCCGGACGGCAGGTCGCCGACCTGTTCCGGCAGGCCGACGATGCACAGGCCCTGGAGCTGTACTCGGACCTGCTGGAGGTCAACCGCGACTTCATGAACATGGTCGGCGTGCTCAGAAACGAATTCGTGGCCGATTCGTCGATGGATTTCGAAGAATCCCTGGGCGATCTCTCCTCGCTCTTCTCGGAGATGATCGAGATCCAGGAGAACGAGGACTGGATTCTGCTGGCCGACCTGCTGGAATACGAGTACCTGCCCCTCGTCGAGAAGACCAAGACCATCGTGGCCCAGCTGCGCGAGTCCGTGAAGGCCTCGGTCAAGAAGAACAGCCATGGCTGAGGCAGGCGACGGCTACGAGCGTATCATGGGGCTGTGCCGGGAAGAGCTGGCCAGCATCGGGGAGCGGGACACGGATCGCCTGTGTTCCGTGCTCCTTGAACGCGAGCAGGCCATCGGCATGTATGTGAGCGACGAGTCGGCCAGGCAGGACGAGGCGTTTCTCGACAAGCTGGAGCAGATCCGGGACATGAATGCCATGCTGCGTCACGAGGCGCGCAAGCTGCATCAGTCCCTCAAGGAAGAGCTTCTGAAGCTGCGTCGGGAAAACAAGCGCATCACGGGCTACCGCAACGGCGCCATGGTCACCCCCCTGGGCCGCAGCGTGGTCAGCCGCAAAGGCTAGGCGATCGCCGTGGGATGATGAGATCCGCGTGCTCAATTCGAAGCCCCCAAGGATAATGACATCCGAGGGGGCTGCGTTTTTTGCTGGAAACGCGTTCCGTCGCGGGCCGGTCAAGGTTTGTCGGAACTTCCTCGCGGGCCTCGTAATGCTTCCCGGCCTTGAGTTTTGGGCAGAGGGGGGGCGCGTTGGGTGTTTGACGGCCGGGAAGCAAACGATGCCTGGCTCGGTCGGACAGCCGACAGTCCTTGCCCGACCCGCGGCGGAACGCTTGTGGCGATGCGAGAGGGATTGAGGAAAGAAAGAAATGAACGGGGTGCAGGGGACGAGTCCCCTGCACCCCGGAGGCATCTTTTCCGAAACCGTGGCTATTCGATCCAGATGATGCCGGTCTGGCGGCCTGTGATCTTGTCCCTGCGGTAGGAGAAGAATTGCGGGGACGAGGCGGTGCAGATGTCGAGGGAGAAGATGTTGCCGGGCCTGACGCCGGCGGCGGTGAGTTGGTCGCGGGTCAGGGCCCAGAGGTCCATGCGCCGGGTGGCGGGGTTGAACCAGGGGGTGAAGGTTGGTCCCCATTCGGTCTCGAAATTGACGAATTCGCTGTGGCCCGGACCCAGGCTAGGGCCGCGAACAACGAGCACGTCGGCGGGCGAAAGGTTGTAGCGTCCGCAGAATGCGCCTACGCCCGTCGCTGGAAAATTGACGGCGTTACCCCTCCACCCGCAGTGCAGGGCGGCCACGTGGCGCCCCGTCGTGTCCGCCATGAGCAGGGCCTGGCAGTCTGCGGTCTTCATGACCAAGGCATGTCCGGGCCTGTTCGTGCACAGGCCGTCCCCCTCCAGGACCGCACCCCCGATGAAGTCGTCCTCCAGGTCGAAGTGCATGGCCTGGCCGTGCACCTGCCGCAGTTCCTGCCAGACATTCAGACCCAGATTCCGGCGCAGTTCCTGACGGTTGGCCCGCACGGCGGCCTCGTCGTCACCCACCTCCAGGGAGAGGTTGGCCGACGCCCAGGGGCCGGCGCTGCGGCCGCCGTCTCTGGCGGTGAAGATGCAGCGCACCCTGTCCAGGCCTGGGAAACGGAAGTCGATGTGGTCGATGCTCATGGCTGGGGCTCCGCGAGGGTGCGGAGGGTCTCCGCCGGGGTGATGACGAGGTGGACCGGATGGTCCCAGGGCTCCGTTGGGAGCGTGTCCACGAGCTGGAAGGCGTAGGCGGGGCCGATGAGCAGGGGGCGGCATGCCAGGGCGGGCAGGAAGCGGTCGTAGTAGCCGCCGCCGAAACCCAGGCGGTAGCCGCGCCGGTCGAAGGCCAGGGCCGGGACCAGGACGACCTCGGGCTGCGGGTCGGGCACGCGCAGGGCCGCCTCGGGCAGGGGTTCCACCAGTCCGAAGCAGCCCGGGCCGAGCTCGGCCCGCGAGGACACGGCGAAGGCCTCCATGATGCCCGGCCGGCCGTCGCAGCAGCGCGGCAGCAAGACTTCGCTTCCGCAGGCCCAGAAGTGGTCGAGCAGGGGCCAGGTGTCGACCTCGTTTCGGGCGGGCAGGTAGAGCATGACGGAACGGGCCAGCCGGATGCGGTCCTCGGACATCAGCTGTTCGAGGATGCGTGCGCTGTCCGCCAGCACCGTCTCGGGGGGCAGGCTCTGGCGCCTTTGGCGCATGTCGGCGCGGAGAAGGGTTTTGCTGGACTCTTGCATGACGGTGGCCGCTCCTTTACCATGATGTGCGCATGGACACGTACTCAAAGTGAGGATGGGAGGCAAATGGCAAACCGGTTCTGGATCGTTTTCGGCGACATTCATGAGCGCATCTCCGCCGTGGAGCGGATTGACGATATCGGCCGGGCGGAAGGCGTCTTCCTGTCCGGCGACCTGACCAACCTGGGCACGCGGGAGAGGGCGGCCGGCATCGTCGATGCCGTGGCGGCCATGAACCCGCGCGTCCTGGCCCAGATCGGGAACATGGACACCCAGGCTGTGGACTGCGTCCTGACCGAGCGCGGTCTGAACGCCCACAACCGGGTCACGGACCTGGGCGGGGGCGTCTGCTTGGCGGCAGTGGGCTACTCCACGCCGACGCCCTTCGGCACTCCGTCCGAGGTCGACGACGCGCAGATTTGCCAGTGGGCCCACGACGCCCTGGAGGCGGCGGGCGCCTTCGGGCATGTCATTCTCATGATTCACACCCCCCCGCGCGGCGAGGTCGTCGACAGGCTGCCGTCGGGCGCCCACGTCGGCAGCCCGGGCGTGCGCGCCCTCATCGAGAAATACCAGCCGGCCGTTGTCGTCACGGGCCACATCCACGAAGGCGTCGGCGAGGAGCGGATCGGCCGCTCCCACGTACTGAACCCAGGGGCCTTCGCCGCCGGCGGCTACGTGCGCATCGACGAGACCCCCGAAGGTCTCGTGGCCGGCTTGAGGGGCGTGTCGTGAGCCTGCGTCTCTATTCCTGGAACGTGAACGGTTTCCGCGCGGTCCTGGGCAAGGGTTTCGCGGACTGGCTGGTGCGCACCGCGCCCGACGTGGTGGGGCTGCAGGAGGTCAAGGCCGACGAGCACCAGGTAGGGGAGGACCGGCTGTTCGACGGCTACCGCTGCTACTGGAACGCCTCGCGCGGCAGGAAGGGTTATTCCGGCACGGCCTGCTATTCGCGACTCGAACCCCTGGCCGTGCAGTTCGGCTTGCCCGACGACCGCTTCCGGGGGGAGGGGCGCGTCATCCGCCTGGAATTCGAGAAATTCCACTATTTCAACATCTACTTCCCCAACGGCCAGATGAGTCAGGAGCGCCTGGACTTCAAGATGGGCTTCTACGACGCCTTCCTGGCCCACGCCCAGGACCTGCGCCGTCACAAGCCCATCGTGGTCTGCGGCGATTTCAACACGGCCCACCGCGAAATCGACCTCAAGAACCCCAAGGCCAACGAGAACACCTCCGGATTTCTGCCCATCGAGCGGGCCTGGATGGACCGCTTCATGGCGCACGGCTATCTCGACACCTTCCGCCTGCGGCACGGCGACATCCCCGACGCCTATTCGTGGTGGACCTACCGTTATGGGGCCAGGTCGCGCAACGCGGGATGGCGCATCGACTATTTCTTCGTGTCCGAGGAACTGCGCGGCGCGGTCCGCGAGGCCTGGATCGAGTCCGAGGTTATGGGGTCGGACCACTGCCCGGTGGGACTTGAACTCGACGTGTAGGGGGTGGTGATGCACAATCTCGACAAGGATGGATGTTCGTGAGCAAACGTGACGAGATTCTGGCGGCGGCGCAGGCCCTTTTCGCCGAGTACGGGTACGCCGGGACGACCATGCGCATGATCGCCCAGCATGCCGGCGTGGCCTTCGGCCTCGTTTCCCATTACTTCGGGAACAAGGAGAAGCTCTTTCTCGTGGCCGGCCAGGAGATGATCGACGCCATGCTGGCCCTCATCCGCAAGGACATGGAGCGGGCCCGCAGCGGCCTGGAGGCAGTGGACATCTTCGTCTCGTCCTACTTGTCCTACACCCTGGCCAACCGCGCCACTTTCCCCACCCTGATCCGCTGCTCGCCCTTCAGCGACGACAACCCGCACCTTGACCGGCAGAAGATCGGGGCCAAGTTCCGGGAACTCATTGAGGAGATCGAGAAGATCCTCGAACGCGGCATCGCCGACGGGACCGTCGCCGAGGTCCCGGTCCGGGACTGCGCCCTGATGATCTACGCCGCCATGGTCGGCGCGGTGCGCACGGTCTTCCTCAGCCCCTTCGGCGATCCGGCCCTGTTCGACGAGACCCGCAGGTTTATCCTGCGGTCGCTGCGGAGATAGTCTGCGGCCGGTCCCGGGCCGGGACGTGTTTTCCGGTAAAGACC
Source organism: Desulfomicrobium escambiense DSM 10707 (assembly GCF_000428825.1). Lineage (NCBI taxonomy): Bacteria > Pseudomonadati > Thermodesulfobacteriota > Desulfovibrionia > Desulfovibrionales > Desulfomicrobiaceae > Desulfomicrobium > Desulfomicrobium escambiense. The sequence goes on from NZ_AUAR01000010.1 coordinate 137,338, forward strand.
ACCGTTCGGGAATCCATCATAAGTGCGTCCACGGCCGACCTGAAGCCGGGGCCGTGTCCCTCCTAGAAGTTGAACACCTTGGATTCGGCCGCCATGTCGATGAGGTGCGGCCCGCCGTCGAGCAGCATGTTCGGGTGGAAGCGCGCCTCGTCCAGGCCGCGGTTTCTGGCGCAGGGCGTGCAGACGCCGATCTCCACCTCGGATTCCACCAGATAGGGCAGATAGTCCGCCGGGCAGTCGCCGGTGGTGGTTTTGACCCTCAGGTCGCGGGCAGTGTCGGCCCAGGTCACGCCGCCGTCGATGAGGAACAGGTTGACGTGATGCCCCTTGCCGTGGGCGATGCGCGCGAACTGGAAGCAGCGCGTGGCCGATTCGTTGTCGTCCCTGCTCAGGATGAAGAGAAATTTCGCCATAAGGTCCTCCCAGGTTTCTTCGCCACTGCCTCACTAGAATGATTCGTTCGGAAGATCAATATGTTCGGAGAATGACCGTTTGTCTCGGCCGCATTTTGCCGTTCGTCGTTCGGTATCCGTCCGCAGGCTGAATCCGGCCCGGTTTTCCATCCCGGCGGATTGTCTTGGAGAAACGGGAAAAAGGGGCTAGACTTCCACCATGTCCGCCAAGCGCAAACAGAACGACCTGCCTTTCCGGCTCGCGGCCCTGGGCATCCCCGAGGAGCTGCTGCCCGTGGTCCGCGGGTGCGTGCGTGAGCTGGAGGAAGAGGGGGTGCGCGGCAAGGCCCTGCGCCGTCTTTTCAACCGTCTTGCGGACAGACCCGAATCCTTCGCCGAGCATCCCATCCTGGGGGCCCTGGCCGGGATGCTGCGGTCGGGCGCGTCCTGCGGGGCCGCAGAAAGCGGCGTCCCGTCTCCGGCCGTGCGCACGGAGGGAGCCCCATGGCGTTCCTGGGGCGAGGACCTGGACCCCCAGGCCGTGAAGCAGATGCGCGACGGCGCGAGCCTGCCCGTGGCCGTGTCCGGGGCGCTCATGCCCGACGCCCATGTGGGCTACGGCCTGCCCATCGGCGGGGTCCTGGCCGTGGACAACGCCGTCATCCCCTACGGCGTGGGCATGGACATCGCCTGCCGCATGAAGATGAGCGTCTTCGCCGTGCCGCCCGACCTTGTCGACGAGCATGCCGACGATCTGGCCCAGGCCCTGGAGCACGAGACGTGCTTCGGCGTGGGCGGCAAGTTCACGGCCCGCAAGGATCACCCCGTCATGCACGAGGACTGGGGCTTCTCGCCCGTCACCGCGCGCATGCGCGACACGGCCTGGGGTCAGCTCGGCACGAGCGGGTCCGGCAACCATTTCGTCGAGTGGGGCGTGCTGGACGTGCCCCGCGCTCTGTCCGGACTGGCCGAGGGGCGCTACCTGGCCCTGCTGTCCCACAGCGGCAGCCGGGGCACGGGCGGGGAGGTGGCCAAGTACTATTCCTCCCTGGCCAGGCGGCTGCACCGCGAGCTGCCAAGAGAGCTTGGGCATCTAGCCTGGCTGGGCCTGGACACGGATCCGGGCCGCGAATACTGGGCCGCCATGGAGCTCATGGGCCACTACAGCGCGGCCAACCACGCCCTGATCCACGCCGCCGTGGCCGGGCATCTGGGCCTCTCGCCCGTCTGGGGAGCCGAGAACCACCACAATTTCGCCTGGAAGGAAACCCACGGCGGCCGCGAGGTCATCGTGCACCGCAAGGGCGCCACGCCGGCCGGGGCCGGGGTCGTCGGCATCATCCCCGGGACCATGATCGACCCGGCCTACGTGGTCGAGGGACTGGGCAACCCCCTGTCCATGTGCTCGGCAGCCCACGGAGCGGGCCGGACCATGAGCCGCCAGGAGGCGCTGAAGCGCTTCCGGCGGGGGGATCTGGAACACGTGCTGCGGGAACACGGCGTGCGGCTGCTTTCGGGCGGCCTGGACGAAGTGCCCATGGCCTACAAGGACATCCGCGCGGTCATGGCCGCCCAGGCTGACCTGGTGCGCATCCGCGCGACATTCATTCCGCGCATCGTCAAGATGGCGCCGTAAGGAGAGAAAATGGCTCTGGTCGTTCAGAAATACGGAGGCAGCAGCGTGGCCACTCCGGAACAGATCCGGGACCTGGCCAGGCGCATCGTGGCCCGGCACGAGGCCGGGGATCAGGTTGTGGTCGTGGTCTCGGCCATGGGCAAGAGCACTGACGCCCTGGTGCGCCAGGCCCACGAACTGGCCGAGCACCCGGACCCGCGGGAGATGGACATGCTCGTCTCGGCCGGGGAGCGCATCTCCATCGCCATGATGAGCATCGCCATAAGCGGCCTGCGGCCGGGGCTGGCCGTGTCCTTCACGGGCTCCCAGATCGGGCTCATCACCGACTGCAACCACGGCGACGCGCGCGTTCTCGAAATCAGGGGCGACCGCCTGCGCCAGGCCCTGGACGAGGGCCGGATCGCCGTGGTGGCGGGCTTCCAGGGCGTGTCCACGGCCCGGGAGATCACCACCCTTGGCCGCGGCGGGTCCGACACCACGGCAGTGGCCGTGGCCGCCGCCCTGCAGGCCGACGTCTGCGAGATCTACTCCGACGTTGACGGGGTCTACACCACGGACCCGCGTCTGGCGCCCTCGGCCCGCCGCCTGGACACGGTGGACTACGAGACCATGCTCGAAATGTCGGCCGCCGGGGCCAAGGTCCTGAAAGACGATGCCGTGGAGTACGCCCGCCGCCTGGGCGTGCGCATCGCCGCCGGTTCGAGCAGCTCGGGCCGCATCGGGACCATCGTCTCCAGCGAGAACCTGAACCGCGAGACTCTGCAGTCCATGGTCTACTACGACCGGCTGCGCTGGATCGCCTTCGGCGCCGGCGTGCCCTTGCCTCCTGATTGCCGCCTGTGCCAGTCCGTCGAGGGCCGCACCGTCGTGGTCGTGGACGAGAAGCACGCCGCGGCCATGGAGGGCGTGCCCTGCGTCAGCCTGTCCCTCATCGGCTCGCGCGTGGCGGCCCAGCGCGAGCGGGTCGACGCGGTGCTGGGGATGCTCGAAGAGGCGGGCAACCGGGTCCTGGCCATCAGCAGCACGGCATCCAAGTACGAGATATTCCTCGAAGACCCGCTGCCCCAGCCCTTGGTGGCCGCCATCCACGACGCGCTCTTCACGGCTGGCGGGCAATGAGGAAGAGGCTCTGGCTGGGCCTGGGCGTCTTGGCCGCCGTGGCCCTGTTCTTCGCCCTGGACCTGCAGCGCTTCCTGAGTTTGGCTGCCGTTCAGGGCTCCCTTGGTGCCCTACGGGATGCCTACGCCGAGCACGGCCCGCTCATGGTCGGCGGGTATTTCCTGTGCTACGTGCTCATGGCCGCCCTGAGCCTGCCCGGGGCCACGGTCATGGGCCTGGCCGGCGGGGCGGTCTTCGGCTTCTGGGTGGGCACCCTGGCCGTGTCCTTCGCCTCGACCATCGGCGCGACCCTGGCCTTCCTCATGTCGCGCTACCTGCTGCGCGACGCGGTCCAGCGCCGCTTCGGCGACAGGCTCGCGGCAGTGAACGATGGCGTGGCGCGGGAGGGGGCCTGGTACCTCTTCACCCTGCGCCTCATCCCGGTCTTCCCCTTCTTCGTCATCAACCTGGTCATGGGCCTGACGCCCATGCCTGCGCGGACCTTCTACTGGGTCTCGCAGCTGGGCATGCTCGGCGGGACCATGGTCTACGTCAACGCCGGCAGGGAGCTGGGGCGCCTTAAGTCCCTGTCGGGCATCCTTTCCCCCTCCATGCTTCTGGCCTTTGCGCTGCTGGGCCTTTTTCCCCTGATGGTGAAAAAGGCCGTAGCCCGGGTCCGGGCGCAAAAAAAGGGGCGCACTGCGCCCCTGTCGTAAAAATTCCCTCAGAATTGAAATCAGCGTGGAGGGTTTCCCTTCCTGCCTAGTGGCTGATCCAGAGCGTCGCCGATTCGAGGTGCTTGAGCAGGTTCATGCTGACCGAGCCGAGCAGGTGCAGGCTGCGGGTTTCGCCCCGGCCCGTGCGTCCCGTGGCCAGCACGCCATAGCCGCCTTCGCGGGCCACGCTCAGGATGGTGTCGGCGGTGTTCACCCCCTCGACGACCTGCTGTGTGATGCGGTTGGCGGCGATGCCATTGTCCTCGAGCATGCGCCGTGTGGCTGCCAGGGCCTCGGCGGGGACGGCGGAAGAGGCGTGGGCCACGACGTGCAGCAGGTCGACGCGGTGTTCCGGCTCGTTCTTCAGCATGAACCCGACGTGGTCGGCGCAGCGCAGGCTGGCCGGGGAGCCGTCCGTGCAGAGCAGGATCTTGGGTTCCGGCTTCTCGTGACCGCGGCATATCCACAGGGGGATGTCCATGGGCGTGGTGAATACCTGCTTGCTGACGCTTTGGTCGATGAGCTCCTCCAGGCGCGACAGTCCGCGGCGGCCGAGGGCGATGGCGTCGTACATGCCGGTGATGCCCTCCTGGATGATGTCGTTGGCCGTGCCGAGCTGCTTGAAGGCGATCTTCCGGTGGATGTTCTCCTTGGGGAAGCGCTTCATGATCAGGATTTCCTCGGCCTTGTCCAGGGCCGTCTGGGCCAGGTTGCGCGTCTGCGCCTCCCGCCGGGACAGGTTGCCGTAATCCTGCAGTATTTCGGCCTCGGTCAGGCCGGCCTTGGGGTTGGGAGCGACATAGAGCAGGGTTATGTTCAGGTCCTCGAAACGGCTGAAGAAACCTGCCGTGAAACGGACGGCGAAAAGGGAACTGTAGTTGTCACTGACGGTCAGCAGGATGTGTCTGTTCATGGTCAAGCCTCGCGGGGTGGTGTTTCTGCCCATGGTGTAGAGCAAACCGGGCGGGCTTGCAATGCGGCCGGCCCGGTTTGTCCGGATGTCACTGGCCTGCCGCGTTCACGCCCTGGACGGTTTCATCGGTCACGGCGTCGGCGGTGACGGAGAACTCCTTGAGACGGACCGTGGCGCGCAGTCCCTCCCGGCGCGGCAGGACGAGCAGGTACGGCCCCGGCTGCAGGGCGCAGCGCAAGGCCTCCCCGTCCTGCTCCCACGGCAGGTCGTCCAGGGGGCGCAGGTGTCCCTTTTCGACCCGAGCCACGCCGAAATCGAGCAGCGGCCTGAGTTCCCCTTCTCCCGTCAGCCGCAGGGCCCCGCTGGCCGGGGCGCGAGGCTCCAGTTCCCAGAAGTTCCATTTCGCGCCGTCGAAGTATTCCACGCCGTCGAAATCGGGCTGGTAGCGGGCCGGAACACCCAGGGTGCGCAGGGCGGCCGTGGCCAGGACGCCCTTGTCCATGGACGTGGCGAGGTAGCCAGCGGCGTGGGTCTGGGCCGGCGTGAGGGGGGAGCCCATGATGGACGGCTCCAGCTTTTCGAGCTTCTCGACCCGCTTGCGCACGGTCTCGACCTTGGCCCGCACGGGCTGGGACAGGGAGCCGCCGAGCCAGGGCAGCAGTTCCGAGCGCCAGGGGGACCACGGTTCGAGATGGATGCGCGGGGAGAGGACGTAGCGCAGGAACGTCTCGTCGTCCACGGCAAGGCCCGCCTGTTGGGCGGCCCGTCGGGCTTCGATGGCCAGTTCCGTCTCCCGGGCGAGGGCGTCCGGGTCGGCCTGCAGGAGGTCCTTGTCGTCCAGGGATTCGAGCAGGGGGAGGATCCAGGGCGAAGCCGGCTCGGACCTCAGGAGGCGCAGCCAGTCGGCCGCGCGGTCGCCCGCCAGGGCCAGGTTCTGGCGCAGGGGTTTCGGCAGACCCTGCAGCAGCGGGTCCCAGCGTTTCGCGCGCTCTTCCCGCAGGCGCCCCAGTTCCGGGCTGGGCGTGGCGTCGAAGGGCTCGGCGGACGCCTCGGGCGACGCGAATTGCAGCACGCCGGGCAGGGGGCGCGGGGAGTCCAGGGACAGACGGATCTCCATGTCCTCCATGTCGCGGGTGTCGAGCATGGTCCAGGCCAGGGACTCGCCTGCGGAGCTGGAGACGAAAAAGACGCCCGGACCGAGGGTGGTCGCGGCCAGGCCGCGGTTGTCGGTCACGGCCTTGGTCACGGGCCGCACGCCGCCCAGGGAGTAGACGGAGAAATAGACGTCGTGCCCCGGCACCGGCTGGTCGTGGGCCACGGTCACGCGGACCCGTACGGGCACGGGGCGGACGTAGGGGGCCGTGTTGTCGGCCAGGGAATAGCCGGGACCGGTGCGGTACACCGAAGGGTCCGAGGACCGGCCGAAGACCAGTGCCGCCACCTTGGGCATGCGCGGGGCCTGGGCCGCGAACCAGGTTCGGTTCAGCTCGGAGAACTCCGTGCCGCTTTCCAGGAATTTCCAGCCGTCCTCGGTCCAGGCTTCGACCCAGGCGTGGTTGCCGTCGGCGTGCTGCCACCACGGGACCATGGCCTGGCGCACGGGCAGGCCGGCGGCCCTGGCCGCGGCGATGAACAGGATGTTGGTCTCCTCGCAGCGCCCCCACCCGGCGTCGAGGATGGACCGCACGCCCAGGTCGCGGCGCGAGGTTGGGCGGTACTGCGCCTTGGCGGCACACCACGCCCCCACGCGCGACAGGGCCTCCTCCGTGCTTTCGGCCGTGGCGCACAGAGGCCCGAGCTCGCGGAAGAGCATGGCCCGGTTGGGCTGGAACGGCTCCTGGCTGGTGCGGTGGGGCAGGACGTAGTGCAGGAAGACGTCCCACGGCACGCGGGAGCCCCAGGGCATGAGGCTGCGGGCCAGGAAGGCGTAGTCGACGTTTTCGCGCAGGTCGGCGGCGGTCATGGACAGCCGGTCGGACAGGGGCAGGTTTTCGAGAAGAAAGGCGGCGGCTCTGGCTTGATCCGATCCTTCCGGGTAGGCTTGTGCGAAGGCGGCCATCTCCGCGGCGTTGGGGTTGGCCGAATCGGGCATGGAGGCCGTGGCGGGTTCGGCCGCACGGTGCGCGGCCGGTTTGGCGCAACCCGCGAAGAGCAGGGCGAGGACAAGGATCGCGGCATGGATGAGGTGTTTCATGGACCGGTGATGTACCGGCCCGTGCCGCCTTTTGTCCAGCAAGCCCGGGCCTCGCGCGGAAAAAGCGGGTGGACGCGGTGCCCTGCCCGCGTTAGGGAGGTGCGTCTTCCGGCCTTCACGGCCCCACGTCAACCCTTCAAGGACCAAGCTCGTGTCCACCAACAGAACCATCGCCAGGAACGCCTCCATCGTCTCCGGCGCAACCATGCTCAGCCGCGGGCTGGGGCTCGTGCGGGACCTGATCATGGCCTATACCCTGGGCGCGTCCGTGCTGGCCGACGCCTTCTTCGTGGCCTTCCGCGTGCCCAACCTGCTCAGGAGCCTCTTCGCCGAAGGGTCCCTGACCATGGCCTTCGTGCCGACCTTCGTGCGCTTGCGGCAGGAGCAGGGGGACCGGGCCGCCTTTGTCCTGGCCCGCTCCATTCAGTTCTGGCTGGTCGTCATTCTGGGAATCCTGACTCTCCTCGTCCTGCTTTTTCCCAAGGCCGTGACCCTGCTCATCGCCTCGGGCTTCGCGGCCAAGCGACCCGATATGTTCGAGCTGACGGCCTCCCTCGTGCAGATCTGCTTCCCCTACATCCTGTTCATTTCCGGCGTGGCCCTGTGCATGGGCGTGCTGAACAGCATGGGCCACTTCCTCGTGCCCGCCCTGGCGCCGTGCATCCTGAACATCGTGCTCATCGCGGCCAGCCTCCTGGCCATAGCCGTGGGCGGGAACGTGGCCGTGTACCTGGCCTGGGGCGTGCTCGTGGCGGGCCTGGGACAGTGGCTCCTGCAGCAGCCCATCCTGCGCGCCAAGGGGTTCTCCTGGGCCGGGCCCGTGGAGCCCCTGAGCCCGGGTGTGCGCCGCATCGGCGTCCTGATGTTGCCGACCATCCTGGGCTCGGCCGTGTACCAGATCAACATTCTCATCGGCACGGGCATGGCGTCCTTCCTGCCCGAAGGGTCGGTCTCCTATCTCTACTACGCCGACAGGCTCTTCCAGTTCCCCCTGGGCGTTTTCGGCGTGGCCGTGGGCGTGGCCACCCTGCCGTCCCTGTCCTCCCTGGCCGCGCCCGAGCGGCGGGAGGAGTTCCGGGACACCCTGGCCTCGTCCCTGGGCCTGACGCTGTTCGTCAACCTGCCGGCGGCGGCCGGGCTGGCCGGGCTGTCCCTGCCCCTGGTGGAGCTGCTCTTCGGTCGCGGGCAATTCTCGGAGACTGCGGTGCACGGGACGGCCCTGGCCCTGCTGGGCTACGTCATCGGCCTGCCCGCCTTTTCGAGCGTGCGATCCCTGGCCTCGGCCTACTACGCCCTGGGCGACACGCGGACCCCGGTGCGTGTGGCCATGGGCTGCCTTGTGGTCTACGTCGCCACGGGCTTCGTCTCCATGCAGTATCTGGGGCACGTGGGACTGGCCCTGGCCTCGTCCATGTCGGCCTGGGTCAACGTGCTGCTGCTGGGGTATTTCCTGCGCCGCCACCTGGGGCCCTGGTTCCGGGTGGGCCGCGACCTCCTCGCGTCTCTGGGCCTGAGTTTTGCGCTGCTGGCCGGATGCTGGGCCAGCACGGGGCTTGGGCGCGTCAGCCTGCTCCTCATCCCGCTGTGGGCGGCGGCGTACATGGCCCTGGGCCTTGGCCTGGGAGTGAGCCAAGCCCGCCTTTTCGCCGACGTCCTGGGCCGCCGCCTGGGTCGCGGCAAGGCCTGACTTGAACAACGCCGGCTTTGCCGCTAGACGTTTCTTTTTCGACGAACCGCCAACTCCCCCAGAAGAGGACCGCATATGATCCGCATCAACGAGAACTACCTGAAGCTCAAGGCCTCCTATCTGTTCGCCGACATCGCCCGCCGCGTGAGCACATTCCAGCAGGCCAACCCGGACAAGAAGATCATCCGCCTGGGCATCGGGGACGTGACCCAACCCCTGCCGAGGGCCGTGGTGGACGCCTTCCACCAGGGCGTGGACGAGATGGCTGACGCCGCCACCTTCCGCGGCTACGGTCCCGAGCAGGGCTACGACTTCCTGCGCGAACTGATCGCCCGCGAGGATTTCCAGTCCCGCGGCGCCGACGTCGCGGCCGACGAGATCTTCGTCAGCGACGGCGCCAAGTGCGACACGGGCAACATCCAGGAGCTTTTCGCCGGCGACATCCGCATCGCCATCCCCGACCCGGTCTACCCCGTCTACGTGGACACCAACGTCATGGCCGGCCGCACGGGCGGCAGCGTGAACGGCCGCTACGAGGGCCTGGTCTACCTTGACGCCACCAGCGCCAACGGCTTCATCCCGGCCCTGCCCGACCAGCCCGTGGACCTCATCTACCTGTGCTACCCCAACAACCCCACGGGCGCGACCATCACCAAGGCCCAGCTCAAGGAGTGGGTCGACTACGCACGTGAGCACAAGGCCCTGATCCTTTTCGACGCGGCCTACGAGGCCTTCATCCGCGACCCCGAGCTGCCTCGGTCCATCTACGAGATCGAGGGCGCGCGTGAGGTGGCCATCGAGTTCCGTTCCATGTCCAAGACCGCGGGCTTCACGGGCACACGCCTGGCCTTCACCGTGGTGCCCAGGTCCTGCATGGCCTGGGACGCGCAGGGCAACGCACACAGCCTGCACGCCATGTGGAACCGCCGCCACACCACCAAGTTCAACGGCGTGTCCTACCCCGTCCAGAAGGCCGCCGCGGCCGTCTACTCGCCCGAGGGCAAGGCCCAGGCCACGGCCCTGGTGGACGGATACCTGCGCAACGCCGGCATCATCCGCAACGAGATGACGGCCCTGGGCTACGAGTGCGTGGGCGGGGAGAACTCCCCGTACGTCTGGATCGACGGCAAGATGGGCTCGTGGGACTTCTTCGACATGCTCCTGAACAAGGCCGCCGTGGTCTGCACGCCCGGCGCCGGCTTCGGGGCTTGCGGCGAGGGCTACATCCGCATCTCGGCTTTCAACAGCCTGGCCAATGTCCAGGAAGCCATGGAGCGCCTGCGCTCCGTGCTGAAGTAGGATGGACCAGGCGGCTGTCGGCCTGGCCCGGGAGCGGTTTCCGCGCGGGCTGTCCCAGCCGCCGCACGGATTCCGTTTTTCTCTCGACGCGCTCCTGCTGGCGGCCTTCGCCGGCCGGGAGCGGGTGCGGGGCCGGGTGCTCGATCTGGGCACCGGTTGCGGGGTGGTGGGGCTCGGTCTGGCCCTGGAGCATCCCGATTTTTTTGGGGTCGGTCTCGACGTGAATCCGGGCATGCTCACACATGCCCGGGAAAACGCCCGCCGTTTGGGCCTTGCGGACCGCTTCGCCTTTCTGGCCGGGAATGTGCGCTTTCCCGGCTGCCTCGCGCCCGAGAGCGCGGATCTGGTGCTGTGCAATCCGCCCTACCGTGATCCGTCCAGTGGCCGGGTCTGTCCGGACGCGTTCAAAACCATGGCCCGGTTCGAGGCCGGGGCGTCCCTCGCCGACTTCGTCCGCGCCGCGGCCCTGACCGTGCGCAACCGCAAGCCCTGCGCCTTCATCCACCTGGCCGAACGCGCAGACGAACTGCTCCATCTGCTGCGCCAGGCGCGGCTCCAGCCCAAGGAAATCCTCTTCGTCCACCCGAATCTCCACAGCCCCGCCCGTCTGGCGCTGGTGCGCTCCCTGAAGAACGGCGGCCCGGGCCTGACCGTGGCCGCGCCGCTCAGCCTGCACGAAGGGGAGGGGGAGAGTTCCCGGCTGACAGCCGGCGCCCTGGCTTTCTGCCCCCGCCTGGCCTGCAACGCGGGCGGCGGCGAGGGCGGGGCGCAGGGCAAAAAAAACCCCGCGTGACGCGGGGCCGGGAGGCGTGAAACGCGGCCGGAGCTATCTGCTCATGCGGCCGATGATGAACGAGATGATGGCCGTGGCCACCAGCAGCCCGATGACGTAGTCCGTGTCCAGGGCGATCTGCAGCGTGTTGATGATCTCGTTTAAGGTGTCCTTGATGGGGTAGTGCTCTTCCATGGGTTCTCCCGAAAGTTTCCTGTTTGCGCCGCTCACGAAACGAGGCCCGCGGATGCTTCCGCGGGCCTTTGCGTTGCGGGTGGTGGTGGCCGTCTAGTTGATGCTGTCCCGGACCCAGAACATGAGGTCGTACTTCTCGCTCAGTTCCTTCTTCAGTTCGTTCAGCACGGATTTTTCCATGTCCATGACGCGCAGGAAGACCTGCCTGTATCCGTCCTCGACCTTGTCGTAGGACGTCAGGATGGAGATGACCCTGGCCTTGTGGCCGCGCAGGCAATCGAGCACTTCCTTGAGGGTCCCGCGCTGGTCCGGCAGCTTGAGGCCGATCTGGATTCCGCCGTGGTAGATGCCGGTGATGCTCAGCAGCACCCTGTAGACCTCGTTCTGGGTCATGATGCCCACGAGTTCCCCCTGCTCGTTCAGGACGGGCAGGCCGGAGATCTTCTTGTCGTGCATGATAGCCGCGCATTTCACGACCGTGTCCGTGTCCAGGATGGTCAGCGGATTGGGGCTCATGATGTTTTTGACCTTGATCTCCGAGAGCAGGTAGTAGAGCTCGTGCACGTCCAGGGTCGTGGCCTTGGAGGGCGAAGCTTCCTTCACGTCGCGGTCGCTCAGCATGCCGACGACCTTGCCCTTGTCGTCGACCACGGGCAGGCGGCGAATGCCCTTTTCCTTCATCAGCTTGGCTGCGCGCATCATGGAGGTTTCGGGGTCCACCGTGATCACGTCCTTGGTCATCCAGTCCTTGATAATCATATTGTGTCTCCTTGGAAGCGGTGGTGTACGCCCTTGGTCAAGCGCGTGCGTACAAGGTCATGAATGCATGTAAGTAAGTGGATGCATAATGTCTTTTGATCATGTCGTCAAAGAATCTCTGCCGAATTGTCCGGAACTTCGGCATACACGTCCGGGCGCCGGTGGTTCAGCGCAGGTATCGTCCGGCGGATTTCAAGGACGGTCTGAAGATCGACGTGCCCGGGGACGAGCCCCTCGCTCCGTTCGTCCGCGACCGTGACTTCGCCCGTGGGGGTGACGAAGATCGAGCGGCCGCCGAAGGGGAAGGCGCCCTGTTTTCCGACCTTGTTCGCGCCCAGCAGGCAGCACTGGTTTTCCACGGCCCGGGCCACGCACAGGGGCTCCCAGACGCCGATTCGCGCGCGGGGCCAGGCCGAGGCCAGCAGCAGAGCGTGGCAGCCGGACAGGGCCATGGTCCGGAAAAGTTCGGGGAAGCGCAGGTCGTAGCAGACGGCCAGGCCGAAGCGCACCCCGTCCAGGTCGAAGGTTACGAGCTTGCGGCCCGGGATGAAGACGCGCGTCTCGTCGGCGTCGCCGCCCTTGAACAGGTGGACCTTGCGGTACTGGGCCAGGATGGTCCCGCGGGGGCCGAAGGCGACCAGGGCGTTGAAGATCCCGTCCTCCCCGGGCAGGCAGACGCCGCAGACCAGGCAGACCCCGCATTCGGCGGCCAGGCCGAGGAGGCGTTGCCGGACCAGGGGCCACGAGCTGCCTCCGAGCTGGCCGATGACGGGCATGTCGTACCCCAAATCGGCAATTTCGGGGAAGAGCAGGAGCCGGCAACCGGCCTCGGCTCCGGCGCGGGCATGGGCGGCGATGGCGTCCAGGTTGCCCTGCACGTCGCCGGGGATTGTGGCCATTTGAACTGCGGCGACTTTCATGGCATGCACCCTCCGAGCAGCACAACGTGAACCTGGGGAGAAACATGCCCGAGTTGCATCTTGATTGTCCAGTCGGCATTGCCGGCGACATGTTCCTGGCGGCCATGGCCGGTCTGGGCGTTGATTTTGAGCCCTTGGCGGAGGCCTTCGGTCGGGCCGGGCTGGAGGTGTCCATCGTCGCCGGGGAGGCGCGGGACAAGGGTGTCGCGGGCAAGCGCATGGAGATCGGTTCCGCCGGGGCGCAACCTCTGCGCCATCTGCACGACCTGACGGACATGGTCCGCAGGATGCCCCTGTCCGAGGCCGTCAGGGCCGGGGCCGAAGCCGCCTTCGTCCGCCTGGCCGAGGCGGAGGCCGCGATCCACGGCTGCGGCCTTGAGGATGTTCACTTTCACGAGGTTGGGGCCGTGGACACCCTGGTCGATGTGGTCGGCGCCTTCTTCGCCCTGGAAGCCCTCGGCGTGACGCGCGTGACCTGTTCGAGCCTGCCCTGGTTCACGGGCACCGTGCGCTGCGCCCATGGCTTCATGCCGCTGCCCGCACCGGCCACGGCCATGCTCCTGCAGGGCAAGCCAGTCTATCCCACGCAGTTCGACAGGGAGATCATCACCCCCACCGGCGCGCTGCTGCTGGACCGCCTGGTCGACGATTTCGCCGAGGGGCCCACGGGCCGCCTGCTGGCCTGCGGCCTGGGCCTGGGAAACATGGAACTCGGGGTGGTCAACGGACTGCGCGCCTTCCTGCTTGAAGCCGGCGGCCCTGTCATGGAGCGGGTCATGGTCCTGGAGACTAACGTGGACCACTTGACCGGGGAGGAAATCGGGGGGGTGTTCGGGGAATTGCTGGCGGCCGGGGCCTTGGACGTGCTCTTCCTGCCCGGCGTAATGAAGAAGAATCGCCCCGGAGGGCTGCTGCAGATCCTGTGCAGGCCCGAGGATCTGGCGCGCATCAGGGACCTGGCCTTTGCTCAGACCATGAGCCTGGGCCTGCGCATCACCGAGACGCGTCGGGCCGTGCTGCCCCGCGCCGCGACCACCTGCCCCACTCCCTGGGGCGACCTGCCCGCCAAGGAAACGACCGTGGACGGCGAACGCTACGCGCGCCCCGAGTTCGAGGCCCTGCAGGCCCTGGCCCGCCGCACGGGCCGCTCCGTGACCCAGCTGCGCTACCTCCTGAGCGAAGACTGAACGTCCATCCCGTCCATTAGGTCCGCAGCGTCCATCAGGTTGGGCCTCGTCAGTACCCCCGCGCCCGCAGAAGCCTGTCCAGCTGGTTGGAGAACTCCTGCCGGTCCTTGGGCCGCAGGGCCGACGGCCCGCCCGTCATGACGCCGCTGCCGCGCAGCTCGTCCATGAAATCGCGCATGGTCAGGCGGCCGCGGATGTTCTCGGCGGTGAAGACCTCGCCCCTGGGGCTCAGGCCCGTGCCGCCCTTTTCGATGACCCCGGCGGCCAGGGGGATGTCTGTCGTGACCACCAGATCCCCGTCACCGGCCAGATGGATGATGGCCTCGTCGGCCTTGTCGAAGCCGGAGCCGACCTGCAGAAATTCGATGCGCTCGGATTTGGGGACCGCGAAGCGGGAGTTGGCCACCAGCACGAGACTGACCCCACGCTTGTCGGCCGCCCGGTAGAGGATGTCCTTGACGACTCGGGGGCAGGCGTCGGCGTCCACCCAGATGCGCATGGCGGGGGCGTCGCTCATACGCCGCGGATGCCGTAGGCTTCGGGATTGGCGGCGCGCAGGAAGAGGCCCGGCTCCAGGTCCGGATGGCCGCATCTGAACGTCACCCGCATCCCGCCGTGGGCCGTGTCCAGTCTCAGGCCTTCGGCGTTCTCCACGCCGTAGTCGCCTGGACGTAGCACCGGACGCCGCAGGCCCGGCAGCAGGAGCTCCAGGGGCGCGTCGGTTTCGAAGCGGTGCTTGACGTCCATGATCCATCCGTCGTTCCCGACGGGCTCCACCAGTCGCCCCACGACGTTCTTGGTCAGTTCGCGGGACAGGGCCGGGCGCAGGGTCACGGGTGCGGGCGTGAAAAAGGACGTGGACAGGGGGCGGGTGGCCAGCTGCTGCAGTTCCTCCAGGTAGAGGCCGGGCCGGAAGGTTCCGGCCGCGAGATCGTCCAGGGCCGTGCGGTACACGTCCGTGACCTGGGCCAGGTAGGACGGGGTCTTCATACGGCCTTCGATCTTGAGGCTTGTGATCCCGTTTTGGCGGAACCACTGCAGGTACTTGACCAGACAGAGGTCCTCGGCGGCCATGACCTGGCTGAACTCCCCGTCGCACCTGACCTCCCACGTGTCCCTGCCGGGGCGCAGGCGCTCCTCCAGCCGCACGGCCGTGACCGCGTAGTCGTAGCGGCAGGGGTGGGTGCACTGGCCGAGGTTGCCGGAGCGGTCCGTGAGATGGGCCGAGAGCAGGCAGCGGCCGGACACGGCCATGCACATGGCGCCATGCACGAAGACCTCGAATTCGAGGTCGGGCACCTTGGCGACCATGGCCCGGATGCGGGACGCGCCCAGTTCGCGGGCCACGTTGACGCGGCGCGCGCCCAGGTCGAGCCAGAAGGCGGCCGCGGCGGAATTGGAGGTGTTGGCCTGGGTGGAGATGTGGACGGGGATGTGCGGCGCGCGGCGCCTGGCCATGGCCGCGATGCCCGGGTCGGCGATGATGACGCCGTCCACGGCGATGTCCGCCAGCTCATCCAGGTAGGCCTCGACTCCGGGCAGGTGCTCTTCGCGGGCCAGGAGGTTGAGGGCGAAATAGACCTTGGCGCCCTTGCCGTGGGCCAGTTCCACGGCGCTGCGCAACTCAGGGAAGGAGAATCCTTCGGTCTTGGCGCGCAGGCTCAGGGCGCGGCCGCCCAGATACACCGCGTCGGCGCCGTAGGCCAGGGCCGTGGCGAGCTTGTCCGGGTTGCCGGCCGGGGCGAGAAGTTCGGGGAGCGGTTTGGGCATGGTCAGGAGCAGGACGGAAGGGTCAGACCCTGCGCCACGCGACGTTCCTTCATGCGCCGCACCAGTTCGTAGGACGGGCGCAGTCCGCCCTTGCCGCGTCCCAGGGCGATGCCGGGCTTGTTGTCGCCGTGAAAGTCGGACCCGGCGCTCGGCAGCAGGTCGAGCCTGCGGCAGAGGTCGGCGTAGGCGTTGGTCTGGGCCTGGGTGTGCATGGAATAGAAGACCTCCACCCCGTCGAGCCCCCAGTCCTTGAGTTCCCTGACCACCTCTTCGAGACTCCTGCCCTGCGGGCGCAGGGTGCAGGGGTGGGCCAGGATGACCGTGGCGCCTTCGCCCTTGAGCAGCTCGATGCCCTGGCTGGGCAGGAGCTTCTCCTTGGGGGCGTAGCCTTTGGTCCCCGGCCGCAGCCAGTTGAGAAACGCGTCCTGGAAGTTGACGGCCACGCCCTTGGCCACCAGAAGCTGGGCGATGTGCGGCCGCCCGACGCTGCCGCCGGCGATCGCCTCCAGTTCGTCGTAGGTGACCTGTACCCCGTACCTGTTGAGGTTGCCGATGATGGCCTCGTTGCGCTGCCTGCGGAGCACGGTCAGGTGGTCCAGGGCCGCCTGGAGCCTGGGCGACCGCAGCGGGAGCCACAGCCCCAGCAGGTGCATGCTGCCGTGCTCCGACTCGACGCTCAGCTCACAGCCGCCGATGACTTCAAGCCCCAGTTCGCTCCCGGCGGCGCAGGCCTCGGGCAGTCCCTCAACCGTGTCGTGGTCCGTCAGGGCGATGGCCTTGAGGCCGGCCCTTACGGCTGCGGCGATGAGTTCCGCGGGACGGAGGGTGCCGTCGGAGGCGGTGGAGTGGGTATGCAAATCTATTTCAGCCATGGGTACGGGGTACGGCAGGTGTTGTGTGATGACAAGGCGGAAGTGGGCAATAAAAAAAACGGCACGCGCCAAAAAGGCGCGTGCCGGGAACTCGTGCGCGGGGGATTACTTGAAGCGGTAGGTGATTCTGCCGCGGGTCAGGTCGTACGGAGAAAGCTCGACCTTGACGCGGTCGCCGGGCAGGATGCGAATGTAGAACTTGCGCATCTTGCCGGAAATGTGCCCGAGCACCTGATGCCCGTTTTCCAGACGTACCAGGAACATGGCATTGGGCATGGCTTCCTCGACGACACCTTCGACTTCAATTGACTCTTCCTTGGCCATATAAAACGAATACCTTCTTACGTGTTTTCAGGAGTTTTTGGTTAAAGCCAGCACTCCTTACCCGCTTGATGCGCAAATGACAAGGCCGGATATGCCCTGGCCCAGCCGGCGTCCGTCAACGCGGAACCCTTCGGGAGCCGGTTGCGTTCTCGATGGCCGCGGTCAGGGCGTGGAAGTCCATGGGCTTGGCGATGAAGTCGTTCATCCCGGCCGCCAGGAAGCGCTCCCGGTCCCCGAGCATGGCGTTGGCGGTCACGGCGATGATCGGGGTCTCGGCATGAGCCCGGAATTCGGGCGCGTTGCGGATGATGCGGGCCGTTTCCACCCCGTCGAGGCCGGGCAGGTGGATGTCCATGAGAATGCAGTCGAAGTCGGATTCCTGCAGCACGTGCAAGGCCTCCAGGCCCGTGTCGACCTCGCTCACGGCGTATCCGGATTTTTCGAGCAGGGCTTTGGAGGTCTTCTGGTTGAACAGGTCGTCCTCCACGAGCAGGATGCGATGCCCCGACCGTTTTTCCGCACCGGTCGGCAGTGCTGGCGCATCCTCCTGTTCATCGGCCAGGCCGAAGGGCAGGGTCACGGTGACGGCCGTGCCTTCGCCCGGCCGGCTCCGGGCTTCGATCCGGCCGCCCATGAGTTCGACCAGGCGGCGGACGATGGCCAGGCCCAGGCCCACGCCGCGGTTGCAGGCCTGGGTGAGCTGCTCGAAGGGTTCGAAGATGAGGCCGAGCTTGTCCTCGGGGATGCCGCAACCGCTGTCGCAGACGCGGAAGGCCACGTTCAGCCTGTTGCCGGCGTCGGAACCCAGGAGCGACGCCTCGACGCGCACGAAGCCGCGTTCGGTGAACTTCAGGGAATTGCCGACGAGGTTCAGGAGAATCTGCCGCAGGCGCGTCTCGTCGCCGACAAGGCGGTCCGGCAGGAGCGGGTCGAGTTCGAAGCTGGTGCGCACGTCCCTGCGGGAGCTGACCGGCTTGAAGATGTCCAGGACCGAGCGCCTGACCTCGCTCATGGAAAAGGGGGCTTCCTGTAGGGTCAGCTTGCCGGCCTCGACCCTGGAGAGGTCGAGGATGTCGGACAGAAGCCGCGTCATGCGCCGAGCCGCCTGGGTGGCCATGTGTATGTATTCGCTCTGTTCGGCGTCCAGACTCGTGGTGTTCATGAGCTGCAGCATGCCGAGTATGCCGTTTAAGGGGGTGCGGATCTCGTGGCTCATGTTGGCCAGGAATTCGCTTTTGGCGTCGCTGGCCGCCTGGGCCTTGAGGCCGGCCAGCCGCAGGGACTCCTCGACTTCCCGGCGCAGGCCGATGTTGACGAGCATGCGCGCGAACATGGCCAGGAGGGTGTACTCGTCGTCGCAGAACGGCCTGGCCTGCCGGACGGAGTCGAAGCCGACGCAGCCGATGCACTGCTCCCCGCGCAGCAGGGGCACGGTCATGAGGCTCCTGATCCCCTGCGGTTCGAGGGTGCTCCGCAGGGGCCCTGGGGGCAGGGCCGTGACGTCCTCGACATGGTGGGGCCGGCCGCGGGTCAGCTCCGCCAGGCCTTCGCCGATCTGGTCCAGGGGCAGTTCCCGCAGGTTCTGGATCTGGGCGGGTATGCCCTCGGCGCACCATTCGTGGGTGTTGACGGCGATGCCGCGGTCGAAATGGAACTCGAAGATGTAGGCCCGGTCGGCGTCGACGAACCTGCCCATCTCCTCCAGGCAGCCGTGGATGGCCGCGTCGACCTCGTCCAGGGGGATGTTGATGCAGGTGGCGGCGACATTGACCAGGATGCGCTGGAAGAGAATCCGCCTTTTGGCGTTCTCTTCAGCCAGCTTGCGGGCCGTGATGTCGCGGACCACGACCAGCACGCCGCTGCATCGGTTCTCCTGATCGAGAAGGGGGCTTTTGGTCGTGCTGACCCAGATGGGCTGTCCGGAGCCTTTGGCCTGTTCCTCGATGTTGCGGGGGGCGAGACTCTCCATGACCTGCGCGTCCAGAGCCTGGTACGCGGCGGCCAGGTCGGGCGGGAACAGGTCGAAATCGGTGCGTCCGAGGATAATCGCCTCGGGCTTGCCGAGAAACCGGCACATGGCCGGATTGACGGCCCTGTAGACGCCGCAGGTGTCCTTGATGGCCACAATCTCCTGCATGGCCGCCAGAATGGCCCTGCCGGAAAGGTTGCGGAGCGTGCTCGACGTGTCGGTCCCAGCCGCCGGGCCGCCGGGTCCGGGCCACCTCGTGTCGTTGACGCCTTTTCCGGTTTCGGATTGGTGCAGTTTGCCCGGGTCCGTCTCGAATGCCATGCTTCCCCCCCACTGAAACTGCGACGCAATGTGTCGGGATGTCCGTACTCGGCATGCGCGTATGACAACATCTCCCGCAAGTGTGTGAAAAGAGCCGGTCCGGCAAGTTTCGGGAGAATTGTCATACGACACTCATGTACCATGAGCATTACAGAATACACGTCGGGTTTCAATGCAGACGATCATGAAATTGTGCATCTTGATCAGATGCATGAACGCTGAAGCGTCATTCCCTTCCTCGGGAAGTGCGCATGCCCTGTGCCTCTGTTCCTGTCGCGGGGACGATGCGCCTTTGCCGGTCTGGGGCCTGCGGGATGAGGATTTTTCTCGAAAAGAAAAGATTTTTGGGGTACAAGGGCACTGTGCCGCTGCGGCGTCCCGCTTGGGCTTTCGGGGATGACCGCGGGCATGAGACGCATCCCGTACGGACCGGAGCCATACATGCCTTCTCCCGTTGCGCAGCCTTCCTTGTCCAACCGCCTGTCCCTGTCCCTGGGCATCCTCAGCACGGGCATCGTGCTGGTCGTCACGGCCATGGTCTTCCTGTTCCTGACCTGGCGGGTCGGGGTGCAGATGGAGGAACGGTCCGAGAGCACCATCGCGTTTCTGTCCAGGTCGCTCGAAACGCCGTTCTGGACCCTGGACAAGGACAGCGCCGTGGCCGTGGCCCAGGCCACGGTCATGAACCCCGCCGTGGGGCTGCTCGAACTGCGCGACGGTCGGGGAGAGACATGGTTCGTGCACGACGGCGGAGGCAAGCTGTTCATCCTCCGCGAGGCCGACGTGCGCTACGAAGGGCAGGTCATCGGCCACATCCGCCTGGGTCTGGACGAGTCGGACAGGATCAGAACCGTGACGAGCATCGGCCTGGCCGGGGGCGGGATCGCCCTGTTCATCATCGGCGTGCAGTACTTTCTGGCCGCGCGCCTGCTGCGGCGCTATTTCCGCGGCCCGTTCAGCGCCCTGGACGCGCTGGTCGGCGCCTATGCCAGGGGCGCGTACGATGTCCCCCCTCCCGACGTGGAATATGCCGAATTCGTTCCCTTGAGGCGGACCTTCCTGGGCATGGGGCGGACCATCGAACGGCAGATGGCCCAGTTGCGCGAAAGCGAGGAGCGATACCGGGCCATTTTCGACAACTCCCCGGTCGGCATTTTCCGGACGACCTTCGAAGGAGCCCTGCTGGAGGGGAACCCGGCCCTGGCGCGCATGTTCGGCTACGTCGACCAGTATGAGTTCCTGGCTTCGGACGACGCCAATGTCCAGTCCGTCTACGCCGACCCCGCCTCCAGGCGGCATTTCCTGCAGACGGTCCTGCAGTCGGACAGGCCGGTCAGCATCGAGAACGCGTTCGTGCGCAAGGACGGGACCGCATTCGACGCGGTCCTGACGGCCTCGGTCCAGCGGGACGACGGCGGACGGCCCTTTCTGCTCAACGGCGTGGTCGAGGACGTCAGCGCACGCAAGGAGGCCGAAAGGTCCCTGGCACGAGAGCGCCAGCTCATGGCCGCCATCTTCGAGAGCGTCCCGGGCCTCCTGTTCCTGTACGACAGCCATGGGCGCCTCGTGCGCTGGAACAGGGCCCACGAGGTCATGACGGGGTATTCCTCGCAGGAGATATCGGGCAGGACCCTTTTCGACTGGTTCGTCGGTCCCCGGGAGAATGTCTCCCGAGTGGTCGATGCGCTGCGCCGCGGGAAAAAGGACGGCGCTGCCACGGTGGAGGCCGAGATGACGGCCAAGGACGGCCGCAGGATACCGATGCTCTTCTCGGGCGTCGGGGTGGACGTGGACGGCGAACTGTTCCTCACGGGCATCGGCATCGACATCACCGAGCGCAAGGAGGTGGAGGAGCGGCTGCGGCAGTCCGAGGAGAAGTTCTCACGCCTCTTCCGCCTGTCCCCCGACGCCATCGTGCTCTTGGACCTCGACCATGGCCGCATCGTCGACGTCAACGAGGCCTTCTCGCGCGTCGCCGGCTACTCCTGGGACGAAGCGGTGGGCAGGACCGCCAGCGACCTGCTGCTCTACGGACGGCCCGGCGATCGGGACGCGTTGCGGCAGGCCATCCGGGAGCGTGATCTCGTCGAGAACGTCAACTTCGCCCTGGGCCGCAAGGACGGAATCGTGGTCGCGTGCGTGCTCTCGGCCCAGCGGGTCCAGTTGGAGGGGCGCGAGTGCGTGCTGTGCGTGCTGCGTGACGTCACGGAGCTCAAGCGCATGCAGGACATGATGATCCAGACCGAAAAGATGATCTCCGTGGGCGGCATCGCCGCGGGCGTGGCGCACGAGATCAACAACCCCCTGGGCATCATCATGGTCACCAGCCAGAACCTCGCGCAGCGCACCAGGCCGGATTTCCCGAAGAACATCGAGGTGGCGCGCGGCATCGGCCTCGACATGAACCTGCTCGACCAGTACATGCGGGCCCGCGGCCTGTACGGGTTCATCGAGAACATCCAGCAGGCGGCCCTGCGCGCGGCCGACATCATCCGCCACATGCTCGACTTCAGCCGACGCAGCGAGTCCAAGCGCAGGGTCTGCGACCTGCGCGCCATCATCGAACGCTCCCTTTTCCTGGCCGAAAGCGATTACGACCTGAAGAAGAACTACGATTTCAGGAGGATCCGTATCGTCTGGGAAAGCGACAGCGGCCCCCATCTGGTCAACTGCACGGAGACCGAGATCGAGCAGGTCTTCCTCAACCTGCTGCGCAACTCGGCCCAGGCCATGGCTTTGGCCAGGCCCGAGATTGCCGACCCGAGCATCACGATCCGACTTTCCGCCCACGACGGCAGGGTCGCGGCGCAGGTCGAGGACAACGGGCCGGGGATGCCGCCAGACGTCCAGCGCAGGGCCTTCGAACCCTTCTTCACCACCAAGCCGCCCGGCGTGGGCACGGGGCTCGGCCTGTCCGTGTCCTACTTCATCATCACCCGCAGCCATGACGGCTGCATGAGCCTCGAATCGGCCCCGGGCCGAGGGGCGAAATTCACCATCGACCTTCCCGCTCTCGGGCAAGAGCAGACACGGGAGGAAGCGTGCGCCCAATTGCCATGATCATCGCTGGGGGCGCGTAACTCCGCACGAATACTGCCGCGGGACAATGAACCACGGCTCCGGACCGGCCGGAAAGACGGCGGCCCGGTGGTGGCGGAAATTCCATCCGCAGCGTGACGGACGGGGTTGACGGCGTCATGTCCCGCAAAACGTCCTGTACTGCGCGTTCGAGGTCGCAGGTGGCGCGGCGAAGGCGGCGTGGGCCGGGTTGTCCTCGTAGGGTTTCTCCAGGGCCCGCAGGAGTCGCGTCATGGCCGTCATGTCGCCGTTTTCGGCGGCTTCCAGGGCCTCCTCCACGCGGTGGTTGCGCGGGATGACGGCCGGGTTGCGGGCGAGCATGAGGCGCCTGGCCACGTGCAGGGGTTCGTGCTGCCGCGTGAGACGCGCCTGCCATCTGTCGTGCCAGACTTTGAAACCTTCGCCGCGGAAGAAGGGTGTGTCGGGCAAAGGGTCGCGGCAGAGGTCGCGCAGGGTGCGCGTGTAGTCCGCCCCTTCCTCGCGCATGAGCGTGAGCAGCGCCTGGGCCAGGTCTGCGTCGCCGTCCTCGCGGCCGAAAAGGCCCAGCTTGGCGCCCATGCCCTCAAGCCAGAAATCGCGGAACACGGCCGGGAACGTTTCGAGCACCGCCGTGGCCATCTCCACCGCCTGGTCCTCGCTGTCGTGCAGCAGCGGCAGCAGCGTCTCGGCGAAGCGCGTCAGGTTCCACTGGGCGATGGACGGCTGGTTGCCGTAGGCGTAGCGCCCCCCGTGGTCGATGGAACTGAAGACCGTGGCCGGGTCGTAGGCGTCCATGAAGGCGCAGGGCCCGAAGTCGATGCTCTCGCCGCACAGGGACATGTTGTCGGTGTTCATGACCCCATGGATGAACCCGACGTGCAGCCACCGGGCCACCAGGGAGGCCTGGCGCGCCAGGACAGAGGCCAGGAGGGCCGGGATGGGGTCTTCGGCCTCGCGCAGTTCCGGGAAATGCCGGTCGATGGTGTACAGGGCCAGGGCGCGGAGGTCTTCGGGGTTGCCCTGCGATGCGGCGTATTCGAAGGTGCCGACCCGGATGTGGCTGGCCGCCACGCGGGTCAGTATGGCGCCGGGAAGTCTGGTCTCGCGGTGGACGTGTTCGCCTGTGGCGACCACGGCCAGGCTGCGCGTGGTGGGGATGCCAAGAGCGTGCATGGCCTCGCTGACGATGTACTCCCGAAGCATGGGCCCCAGGGCCGCGCGCCCGTCGCCGCGGCGCGAGAACCTGGTCCGGCCCGAGCCCTTGAGCTGGATGTCGAAGCGCTCTCCGTGCGGCGTGACATGCTCTCCCAGGAGGATGGCGCGGCCGTCGCCGAGCATGGTGAAATGCCCGAACTGGTGTCCGGCGTAGGCCTGGGCGATGGGCAGGGCGCCTTGGGGCACGCTGTTGCCCGCGAACACGGCCGCGCCAAGGGCGCTGTCCAGGGCCCAGGCGTCGAGGCCCAGTTCGGCCGAAAGCGCGCGGTTGAGGATGACCAGGCGCGGGGCGGCCACGGGGACGGGCCTGGTCCGCTCGAAAAAATGTTCCGGCAGTCTCGCGTAGGTGTTGTCGAAGTTGAAGCCCAGACCGGCCGGGGCAGAGGAGGTCGTTTCGTTCATGGGCTTTCCTTATTTTTGAGAATGATTACTGTTTTGTTCTCGGTTTCGCAATCGTGGCCGAAAAAGAAATCCGTCACGAGCATGGCGATGACTTTTGCGCTTTGTCATTGTGCCGCGCTTCTGGCACACAGATATGCAGAGTGGACAGTTTGTCGAGTGAACGGAAACCCTGGAGGCGAGCATGAACGTCAAGGCCAGCCAGCTGATTGAGAAGATCAGGGAGATTCACCCTGAAATCGAGAAGAACGGCGTGCAGGTCACCTGCTACTTCGAGGACACGACCCAGTCCTGGGTGGTGGGCCTGAGTTTCGGGGACCATGAATTGGAGACCCGCCTGGACAAGGCCGACGCCGAGGACTGCCTGGGCGGACGCAAGTGCGTGCACCTGGGCGTGCAGATCGGGCGTTTCGTGGAAAATTACTGCCTGCGCGAGGACGTCTGCCCCACGGGCGTCAGGAAGTGAAGTCCGCCTTAGGGCCGGTTCGGACGGCGGCGTTTTTCCGCTTCCCTCCGTGCAATGCTTTATCCGGCGGGCCGGGGAGGCCTGTTGCTTTCCCGAGACTGTGGTGATGTAATGCGACGTCCCTGAACCGGAGGCTGACCCATCCCCCGTGTTGCCATCCGTCCAGCATGGGCGGGAATGGATGTCGCCCTTCGGCCAACCGTCACGCGTACCGCAGAATCCGGGCGACCGGTTCGTCAAGGAGAGCGCATGCTGCCGCGCAAGCAGTTCAATTTGTCCGACGTGATGCGTTGCCGGAAAACATTGGTCTGGCTGCTGGTCATCGCGCTTTCGGCGGCCTGCGCGGATTACGCCATGTGCCGCCTGCTCGCGCGACAGTTCCGCCAGGACCAGGAAATAGCCGTGACCCTTGAGCTCGGGGCCTTCCGGGCCAGGCTGGAGGAGCGGATCAACACGAACCTCTATCTGGTCCACGGCATGGCGGCCAACATCGCCGTGCGGCCGGACATGTCCGCCAGGGAGTTCAACGATTTGGCCCGCGCCCTTTTGAGCACGCGAAATTCACTGCGAAACATCGGGGCCGCGCCGGATTTCATCATCCGCTTCATGTACCCGCCGGAGGGCAACGAGAAGGCCCTGGGGCTCGATTACAGGACTGTCCCGGACCAGTGGGACAAGGCCCTGGCCGCCAAGGAGAGCGGCCAGATGGCCGTGGCCGGCCCGCTGGACCTCGTGCAGGGCGGCGTGGGCCTGGTCGCACGGGTCCCGGTTTTCCGGGATGGCGACGGGGACTTCTGGGGACTGGTTTCGGCGGTCATCGATCTCGATACGCTGCTGGAACTCGCCGGGGAAGGCGCCCTGGCCTCCAGGCTGGACCTAGCCATGCGGGGCCGGGACGGCAAGGGTCTGCGGGGAGAGGTCTTTCGCGGCACGGCCGCGCTCTTCGACGAAGGCGCGCAGGCCGTGACCATGAACGTGTCCCTGCCTTCGGGGTCGTGGGCCATGGTGGCCGTGCCCAAGGGCGGATGGGCGACGGGGTCGCCCTATGCCTGGGCGGTTCACGCGTCCGTGCTCCTGCTGGCCGTCGTCGGCTGCTTCGCCAGAATCCAGAGCAGCTGCAATCGGCTTTCCCTGGCCGAAAGCGAGAGCCGCATGCGGGCCATGAGCCAGGCCAGCCACGACGCCCTGGTCATGATCGACGCCGATGACCGCATCACCTTTTGGAATCCGGCGGCCGAGGCCATGTTCGGCTATGCCGAGGCGGAGATGCTCGGCCGGAACATGCACGACGTCATCGTCAAGCCAACTCAGGTCGAAACGGCGAAGCATGCCATGGCGCGGTTCGCGAAGACCGGCACCGGGCCGGTCGTCGGCCGCGTCATGGAGATGGAGGGCGTGCGCAAGTCCGGGGAGATCTTTCCGGTGGAGAGGTCGGTGGCTGCCGTGCAGCTTCGCGGGCAGTGGTTCGCCGTCGGCAGCATGCGTGACATCTCGGCGCGCAAGCTGGCCGAGCGGCGGCTGAGCGAACTGGCCACGCTGGACGAGCTCACGGGGCTCGCCAATCGCCGTCATTTCATGGTCCTGGCCGAGGCGCAGCTCCGGCAGGCCATCCGCTACCGACAGGATTTCTGTTTTCTGATGTTCGACCTCGACCACTTCAAGACCATCAACGACACCTTCGGGCACGACATCGGCGACGAGGTGCTGCGCCGCGTGGGACATGTCATGCGGCAGGTCATGCGCGGCACGGACATATTCGGCCGGGTGGGCGGCGAGGAGTTCGCGGTGGCCATGCCCGAGACGGATCTGGCCGCGGCCCGCAGCGTGGCCGAGAGGCTGCGCGAGAAATTCATGGAGGTGACGGTCGACGCCTGGGGCAAGACCGTCGGCTTCACCGTGAGCATCGGCCTCGCCCGTCTGCAATCGCCGGAGACGGTGCTCTCCCAGCTCATGAAACGGGCGGACCTGGCCTTGTACGAGGCCAAGCGCGGAGGGCGCAACCGGGTCGTCAGCGATGAGGACGGGGATCGGCAAGACGCCTGACCGGCCCGATGAGGCCGGCGTCGCCGGGGGCCGCCTGTTTCGGCGGCGTCCGGAATCATGACATGCCAAGGAGCCGTACATGTCTGAGACCGCGCACCGCAATGCGACCATGGAGCCCCGGGACGAGCACAACCAAAGGCTTTTGTCCCTGGTCCACCCCCATGACTGGACCAATCCCGCACCCAAGTCCCGCTACAACCTCGTGGTCGTCGGGGCGGGCACGGCCGGGCTGGTCTGTGCGGCCGGCGCGGCCGGGCTCGGGGCCAGGGTGGCTCTGGTGGAACGGGACTTTCTCGGCGGCGACTGCCTGAATTTCGGCTGCGTCCCGTCCAAGGCGCTGCTGGCCGCGGCGCGCGCCGTCGCCGCGGTCCGCGGAGCCGGGGAGTTCGGCGTGCGCGTCTCCGGGGAAGTGGAGGTCGATTTCGGGAAAGTCATGGAGCGCATGCGCCGGCTGCGCGCCGACATCGCGCCCAACGATTCGGCCCGGCGCTTCCGGGACCTGGGCGTGGACGTGTTCCTGGGGCAGGGGCGTTTCCTGGACGCGCACACGCTTGAAGTCGGCGGGGCGCGCCTGTCCTTCGCCAAGGCCGTCATCGCCACGGGGGCGCGCGCCGCGGCCCCGGCCATGGAGGGCATGGACGGCCTGCCGTACCTGACCAACGAGACGGTTTTTTCCCTCACCGGGCTTCCCCGCCGGCTGGCCGTCATCGGCGCCGGCCCCATCGGCTGCGAGCTGGCGCAGGCCTTCGCCCGTTTCGGCTCCGAGGTGCTGCTGTTCGAGTCCGCGCGCGGCGTCCTGCCCAGGGAGGACCGCGAGGCGGCCGCCATCGTGCGCGCGGCGCTGCTGCAGGACGGGGTGAAAATTCTGGGCTGCGGCAAGAGCCAGAAGGCCTCGGCCGCCGAGGGCGGCGGGATCAGGCTGCAGTCGGCGGGCGAGGGCGGCGGGATCAGGCTGCAGTCGGCGGGCGAGGGCTGCGACGTGGTCGTGGACGAGGTGCTGGCGGCCGCCGGGCGAAGGCCCAACGTCGAGGGGCTGGGTCTGGAGGAGGCGGGGGTGGAGTACTCGGACAAGGGCGTCCGGGTGGACGACCACCTGCGCACCACCAACCCCGACATCTTCGCCGCCGGAGATGTCTGCTCACCCTACCAGTTCACCCACGCCGCGGACTTCATGGCCCGCACAGTCCTTCGCAACGCCCTGTTCAGGAGCCGGGCCAGGGCCAGCGCCCTGACCATCCCCTGGTGCACCTACACCGACCCGGAGCTGGCCCGTGTTGGGCTGACCGAGGCGGAGGCCAGGGAAAGGGGCGTGGCCGTCGAGACCTTCACCCGGGAACTGGCCCACGTCGACCGCTCCATCCTCGAAGGCCGCACCGACGGCATCGTGCGCATCCATGTGCGCAAGGGCACGGACAGGATCGTCGGCGCAACCGTCGTGGCCGAAAACGCCGGCGACCTCATCGCGGAAATCTCCCTGGCCATGACCAATGGGATCGGCATGGGCCGCATCGCAAACACCATCCACCCCTATCCCACCCGCGCCGAGGCCATCCGCCAGGCGGGCGACGCGTACAACAGAGGCAGGCTCACGCCGCTGGTCAGGTGGCTGTTCGGGAAATGGCTGTCCTGGACCTTGTGAGGGCGCAGGCGCTTCTTCTGTAGACAGATTCTCCCATTGCAGCGCTTGGATCCGGCTGGTCGGTCCATGTGGGGAATCCCGACGATGGCGCGAAAAGAGCTTGGGTTGGGAGTTCTTCCGTTGCGTTCTTTTCCGGTGCCCCGCCGCAGCTTTGCCGTGGTGCGCCGGGGATGGCCGCGTGGCCGGAGGGCCCCTGCCGGCCGGTCGGAGGGCTTACGGCATGCGGAGGTCCCTGGATATCGGCCCGGAGGATTCAGTAGATCTTGCGCTTGGAGAAGCTCGATCCCAGCACGGAAAAGGTGTTTTCGACGATGAACAGGGCGTGGGGATCGTGGGTGAAGGTGATTTGTTCGAGCTTCTTGAGCTGGATGTTGTTGATCACGGTCATGAGGACGTTTTTCTCGCGCTTGGTGAAGGCGCCCATGCCCCGCAGGAACGTGGCGCTCTGCTTCATGGAGTCCAGGATGGTCTGGGCGATGGCCTCGGAATGGTCGGAAACGATGAACACGACCTTGCGCTGGGAGAACAGGGACAGCGTGTGCTCGACCATGACCGAGGAAATGAAGACCATGATCAGCGAAACGATGACCTGGTCGATGGGCATGATGGCCAGGCAGAAGAGATACAGGGCCGCGTTGAAGGCGAAATAGACCTTGCCGACGCCGATGTTGAAATTCTGGAAGAGCCAGACCGCGATGATGTCGAGTCCGCCGCCCGAGCCCAGGGAGCGCAGGATGAGCCCGCCCCCGAGGCCGTTGAGCACCCCGCAGGCCACTGCCGCGTAAAGTTGCTCGTGGATGTCCAGGGTTGCGTCGATAAGTTCGTAACAGACCGATGTCGCCACCATGGCGTAGAGGCTGTAGAGAACGAAGCGCGGGCTCAGCTTGGTCCAGCCCAGGACAAAGGCGGGCAGGTTCAGCAGGAAGAAGAATATGCCCGGCGAGAGCCAGCCTGTGGTGTAGTAGATGATCGAGCCCACGCCGAAGAACCCGCCGGGTATGAATTGCTGAGGCAGGGCAACGGCCTTCATGGCGAAGGAGTAGAGGATGGCGCCGGCGGTGATCAGTAGCAGATTCCAGCGGACGGAGTAGGTGAAATCGAATCTGGTGCGTTTCGTGGCCTCAGTCGATGTCTGTGAAACGAACATTCCTGCTCTCCGGATCGCCCGTGGCCAGGATGTCGGGCATGAAGCCTGCCAGGGCGGAGGTCTGCCGGGAAGGAAACCCACGGCCATGTTGCGGCGCGGGCGAGGGTGAAGGCTGTGCGAGGCCATGCCGCGTCCCGAGTGCGGCGCGGGCTGGCCCATTCGTTGTCCCGTCCGTGTTCAGCTCCCCCTGGAGGGGACGGGCACCTTTTCCCGGTCATTGAAAGCCTACAAGTAGCCCACACACAGGTGCACTGTCGAGCGCAGGCCGTCCGGGCTTCGATGTGACGCGAGGCGACAGGGCTATGACCGGGTTTCTTGTCCTGATTGACAGGGAACATGGCAGGTTTTATTTTGCATATAAATCTAGTCAATATTCTATTCAATTTATACTAAATATATTTGATTAATAAACATATAATTATCAAAATACTATGCATTGTTCTAGGCAAATCGTATTAAAATTCGAGTCGAAGGTGACGCTGTGGCACTGTCGCTGACGGAATTTCTAGAACACGGGCCGGCCACGTCCAGGGAGATCCAGGACGCGACCGGGTTGTCGCAGGCTGCCGTGTCGAGGCAACTGCGGAAACTGGGGCATCGCGTCGTGGCAATCAGGAGCGGCAGGACTCCGCGATACGTCCTGACGCGAAACGCCTTCGGCGGTGGGGACCGGCTGCCTTTGGCCGTGGTCGATGCGCACGGCGACGCCGTCGTCGTCGCTCATGTCCGTCCCTTGGTCACGGGAGGTTTCCTTGTCGAGCCGACGCCGGGGATGTCTTCGCTGCTGTTGGGCGACAGCGGCGACGGGTCGTATGATGATCTTCCGTATTTTCTGCAGAACATGGGGCCCCAGGGATTTGTCGGGAGGCAGATCGCCAGGGCGATGAGCGCTCGTTTCCCGGAATTCCCGGATGATCCAAAATGGTGGACGACACATCATATAGGAAGATTTCTGATATCCAATGGGGACGATCTCCCCGGCAACTTCACGTTCGGGGAGCAGGCGCTGCTTCGCGTGCGCCGCAGGCCTGACGCCGTCGATGACGCGGAGTATCCTCGTCTGGCAGACAGAGTCATGGAAGGCGAGGTGCCGGGATCTTCGGCCGGAGGGGAGCAGCCCAAATTCACCGCGTTCAGCGGAAAGAGCATGTCGCATGTCATCGTCAAGTTTTCGCCGCCCGGCAACGGCGAGATGTCGAGACGGTGGCGTGACGTGCTCATTACGGAATATCATGCCGCTGTGACATTGCGTGAGAACGGTTTTCAGGTTGCGGAAACGAGATTGCTCGAGACGGGCGGACGGCTGTTTTTGGAGTCGCGACGGTTTGACCGGGCCGGAGAATACGGCCGGATGTCGATGATCTCCCTTGCGGCCGTTGATGTGGAGTTCGTCGGGTCGGGTTCAAGCTGGCCGCGTGCGCTCAAGGCGCTGGCCGGGAGAGGGTTGATCGCCCCGGAGCATGTTGTTGCTGCCGAGTCGTTATGGTGTTTCGGGAAACTCATTCACAACACGGACATGCATCTGGGAAATCTGAGTCTGGCCCTGGACGGAGACGCCTTCCGGCTGTTGCCCGTGTACGACATGTGTTCCATGGGCTTCGCCCCGCGAAGCGGCGGGGAAGTGAGGCTATATGCCTTTGCACCGCGCCATCCGCAGCGACTTGTCATCAATGACGAAACATACGGTGCAGCCCGGCGAATGGCCGCCGGTTTTTGGGACAGCGTTGCCCGGGATGGCAGGATTTCCAGCGAATTTCAGGAATTCTTGCGCCAGGGCAATCCTGTGGAAATGATGGAGTGATCCGGGAATGGGGGCCATCCGGACCTCCAATGCGACGCATCGTGGCAAGGTCGGAGCCCCAGATGTGACAGTCGCTCGGCACGGGCCGTCGGGAGCCTTTTCGGCTTTCTTACTGCTCGCCCGTATTGTCCTTGCTGGGATTGCCGGATAGGCAATACCAACTTTGGAAATCGATCTCCCCTAAGTCGACAACAACCCGAAAAATCTCACGCGCGTCAACGAGGCATTGAAGTGCTTACTTGGCTGACGAAAATGAATTCAAACGCCTCATGTTTGATGTGGAGGATGCATGAAGGCTCGTAAAAATGTATCACAGACCACCCCACGTATTCGAAACAGCACCGCGGAATTTCTGATTTTTACGGGCCAGAGCGGGGATACCTCCATCGAAGCCCGCTACGAGGATGGCACCATCTGGCTGACTCAGAAGCTCATGGCTTCGTTGTTCGACGTGGATGTCCGCACAATCAGTGAGCATTTACAGCAAATTTTTAAAAGTTCAGAATTACAGGAAGATGCAGTTATCCGGAAATTCCGGAATACTGCCTCGGACGGCAAAAACTATCTGACACAGTTCTACAATCTCGATGCCATCATATCCGTGGGCTACCGAGTCAATTCCGTACGTGCCACGCAGTTCAGGCAGTGGGCCACCAGCATTCTCCGGGACTATGCCATCAAAGGGTATGTGCTTGACAGAAAGCGCATGGAGAACGGTGTATTCTTGGGTGAGGACTATTTTGAGCACTTACTCGAAGAGATTCGGGAAATCCGGCTCAGCGAGCGTCGCTTTTACCAGAAGATCACGGATATTTATTCCACCAGTGTGGACTACAATAAAAACGCTCCCACGACTCGTGACTTCTTCGCCAAGGTCCAAAACAAGCTTCATTTTGCCATTCATGGGCATACAGCCGCCGAACTGATCATGGAACGCGCTGACTATTCCAAAGATCATATGGGAATGGTGACATGGGAGAATGCCCCAGATGGCAAGATCCTGAAAAGTGATGTCTGTGTGGCTAAAAACTATCTGGCTAAGGATGAACTGGAAGCCCTAGGGCGTATTGTCAACGCCTATTTAGATTTGGCTGAGGAACGCGCCCGAAGAAAAATACCCATGACCATGGGAGACTGGGCTAAGCGTTTGGATATGTTTCTAGAGTTTGATGATCGGACTGTGTTGAAGGATAAAGGAAGAATTTCTGCAGTCGCCGCCCAGGAGCATGCAGAGAGCGAGTTTGAAAAATATCGAGTTGTCCAAGATAGGTTGTATGAAAGTGATTTTGATCGCGTGTTGAAGGAATTAGAAAGCTGAGTGCGCTCCAAGTGGGAAGGGGTTGACAAGGCCGAAAAGGCTACAACAGATGATATTCGTGATGCGCGTTGCCATTTTTCGGTGGGGAAAGCTTTTGGCAAAAAAGAAGGGGATTGGATTTTTGCATCCAACCCCTTGATTTTTTTGTGGCGCGCCAGGGAGGACTCGAACCCCCGACCGATTGCTTAGAAGGCAGACAACGCCCTTTTTACCGTTTTTTATGTTCTTGCATAGTTCGATATATTTTCAAGTAGTTACGAGAAATCTTTTTTATTGACTTGCATCCAATTTGCTCTATTTTGACCCTTAATGGTGGGGGATGAGGTGGGGGACGATCCCCCAGAAAGACCCGCCAATCGAGGGGATTGTGGCCAAGCAAACGCGCATTGCAACGAAATATCCGGGTGTCTTCATGGTGGCGTCCACTTCTCCGGCTACTGGAGAGGCGGATTTCATCCTGTATGTCCGGTACAAGCGGGACGGGAAACTGACCGAGGAACGGGTAGGGCGCACGTCCGAGAAAGCCCCAAGGCCGAACCACGCAAAGTTCTGGAATCCGCACCTTGCCTCCTTGGCGCGCGCTGATCGTATGCGCGGCAAAGAACAGTCCAACGTCGAGAGACGGGCCGAGGAGAAGGCCGCCAAGGAAGCGGCGGCGGGGCGCTGGACCGTGGCCAGGATCTTCGAGGCGTACAAGGCCGCGCACCCCGAGCAAGCCAGCATGAAGACTTGGGTCAGTCTCTACACGGCGCACATTGACCCCGCCATGGGGAAGAAAGAGCCTTCCGAACTCGTGACCTTGGACGTGGAGCGCCTACGCCGGAACGTGGCCAGGAAGAAGCATCCCCGGACCGGCAAGCCACTAAGTGACCAGACGGTGAAGCATGTTGTCTCCCTGCTAAAGCGTCTCATCAAGTGGGCGTCTGACACGGGGCGCATTGAATCCGCGCATCACCTGAGGTTCAAAATGCCGTCCGTGGACAACACGGTTACGGAAACCATGACCCCGGAGCAGGCGCGGGCATATTTCGAGGCCCTGGCCATGGAGAAGGACCGGGACGCGGCCGCATATTTCAAGGTCATGTTGTTGACGGGCATCCGCAAGAGCGCGCTGCTGGCCCTCCAGTGGGAAGACGTGGACTTCCAGCGCGGCTTCGTGACCCTGCGCGGATCTTCGGCCAAGAGCGGCAAGACGCAACAGATACCCCTTGCCGAGGAAGTGCTGGAGGTTCTGCGGGGCGTCGAGCGCACAGATAGCCCCTTTGTGTGGCCAGGGAAGGAGGGTGCGCAACGGGTGGACTTCCAGCGCATGGGGCGGCGACTACGGGACAAGGCCGGCCTGCCTAAGAACTTCAGACCATGCCACGGGCTGCGGCATTGTTTCGCTTCCTGGCTGGCGTCGAGTGGGAAGGTTGACCTCTATACCCTGCAGCGACTCTTGACGCACGGGAGCGCGGCCATGACGGCGCGCTATGCCCACTTGGCGGACGACGCACTGAAACGGGCCGCGGCGGTGGCGGGTGGCATCCTGGACATGGCCCAGGCCCCGGACGAGAGGCTTGTGGAGATAGGCAAGAAATAATTTTCTCGGCTCCGGGCCCATGGTGGACCCGGCCGAAATTCGGCCAACGCGGGGCGCGGGAACGCCCCACGAGGCCTAACCACAACGAACCACTAGGAGGTTCATCATGGCTACACAGAACGTATCGACCCAGGCGGCGCAGGGCAACACAGAAGAAACGGCTCAACTTAGGGATTTTTTTGACGGGCTATCCAATGAAGAGTTGATAGAGGCGACTATGAACCTTGCAGACACCAAGGACGCCACGGGCAAGGGACGGGCTGAATCCTTTGCCACAATGAAGGAACGGAACAACGCCGAAACCGAGTTCGACGCCCTCACGGACCAGATTGACCGCCTCAACCTGCTGGGCGCGTCCCTGCAGTCCATGGAGTTCAACGAGCACGAGCGCCACACGGCCGCCGTATTGGTCAAGGAAGCGTGCTCGCGGATCTTCGCGCACGCCGAGTGCTTGCTGGCCCTGGCGACCAAGTAACCAAGGCACCCCTCCCCAATGCGAAAGGGCGCTGCTTCCACACGGAGCGGCGCCCTTTTTTTGCGTCCGAAAACTTTTTCAAAAATATTTTGAGCAACTGATTCCGGCGAACCATCGAACCATTTGGCCTATTTTGGGTGGTTTTGGCCTAGTTTGGCCTACTGCAATTTTTATGATGCAATCGAGAATCAGGGCGATATAGACGAATTTCGTCTATAGTGCTTGCTTGCACTTTGTTTTGTACATGCTAGTGCGTTCTCGCAAGTCACAACAAAAGCCCATAACGGAGAATGCAACATGACCACGACTTCCACGACCACGACGACCGCACCCATGAATGAGGCCCAGGCCTGCAAGTATCTGGGGTTGTCCATCCACACCGTCCGGCAATGGCGGCACCTTGGAAAAGGCCCCCTCTATGTGAAAGTTGGCCGTGCTGTCCGGTATCGTCAGGCGGACCTGGACGCGTACATGCAATCCCGCACCGTAGCCCCCCAGGCCTAAGGCGGGTGCGGTCATGGCGAGAATCACACCAGAACAACTTCAGCGGCTCCAGGCTTTTCTGGACAGCCTCCCCGACGAGGCCAAGAGCAAGTGCTCCATCTGCAACACTACCTTGACGCACATCGTCAAGCAGGCCGAGGCCGAGACCGGCGTCGGCACGGCTACCGTGACCCGCGCTCTGGCCGAGAAGGTCAACGAGACAGCTCTCCCCGCTGACAGAGTATCCGGCGATCAACTCCGTGACCGGGTACGTCGAAGTGCTGGCGAAAAAGAATCTGGGCGAACCGCCCAAATAAAAAAGCCGGACGCCAACCCAAACCAAGTGCTAATACCAGAGATTGTCGTCGAGCGCGTGAAGGAGATCCACAAGCAGAAGGGAGTGTCCTACGCCGACGCCATCACGGAGATTGCCCGGGAGGAAGGCCAACGCCCCGCGACGGTCAAACGCATCTTTGCCAAGGAGATGGAGCGAAAAGCCTATCAGTCCACCGTGACCCAGGCAACGCAATTTGCCAAGATAGCAATCCTTCAGCTCGAACGAATCGCAGATGACGATCCGGCGCGGCATGAGGCGTTCAATCTGGTGCGCACATGGATGGATGCCGAGGAGGCCGCGTGTGGGAAATAAAAAAGAAACCCCGGGGCATCACACGCCGGGGTTCAAGGATGAGCCAAACACAGAGGCGCCCTCTCCTTGCCACACCTTGCGGCGTTTGTCAACTTTTATTGCGAGGGTGCGGGCGTGATTGACCTGAACGGCTACGGGCCACAAGGGAAGCTGGCGGACGTGCCGCTTGTCCTCGGTGACGCCGTGGAGAAGTTCCGGGCCGCCATGGATGCCGAGGGCTACGGCTCCCCGGACATCGAGGCAGACGGCGTGCTCCATCGCTTTGACCTCCCCGACGACAAGGCCGGCGCGAAAAGCGGCTGGTACATCCTTTACTCTGACGGCATCCCCGCCGGTTGCTTCGGCAACTGGAGGGAAGGAAGCTCCATCCCGTGGTGCTCGAAAAAGCCATACGAGATGACCAAGGAAGAGAACGAGGAGCACGAGCGGCGTATTGCGCGGGCCAAGACCGAGCGCGAGACGAAGCAGGCCGAGGCGTGGGCTATGGCGGCCCGCAAATACTGGGACACCTACCAGCAGCTACCCCTGGCCCCGGCAGACCACTCTTACCTCGTGAAGAAAAAAGTCCCTCCAATGGAGGGCGTGCGCATCGCCCGAAGTGGCCGCCTGGCCGTTCCCCTGCGGGATGCCGAGAACACGTTCCAGGGCGTCCAGTGGATCGACGGCGACGGAAAAAAGCGCTTTGGCTCCGACGTGAAGACCAAGGGCAATTTCTATCTGATCCCAGGCGACATGAGCACCGTGTTCGTCTGTGAGGGCTACGCGACGGGCGCAAGCATCGCCATGGCGACAGGTCAGGCGGTTGTCGTGGCGTTCAACGCCGGCAACCTCTCCGCGGCCACGGCATCAGCAAAGGTGGCCTGCCCCGGGTCCAAGCTCGTGATTGCAGCGGATGACGACCGATGGACGAAAAACACCAAAGG